>NZ_JAJBJC010000170.1 GCF_021811825.1 Candidatus Anadelfobacter sociabilis
AATATGAAGAGAGTATATGAAAAGTACTACACTTTTTAATTCTCTTGTTAATCCTTGATAATTAATATAAGATAGTTAATGTTCTTTAAATAGAGTAATGACATTGAATGAGTCAGATGTTGAATCAGTGCAATCAAACCAATTCGGAAGTAATCCTTGATTCAAGTTCAAGTAAAACTTTATCGAACTCAAACTTTAATAATGATGAATCGATTACAGGAAACACAATAATTCAAAATATCGGTGAATTGTATTCAGCTAATAACATATTTGATTCTAACTGAGAAGACGATTTTATAAATAATCTAAGACCACAAATCACAAATGGGGTAATATTCTCAAAGATATGAAGCAGTAAGGAGAAGTCACAATCTTTTGGAAAAACCGAAGAAAACTTCAAGACTAAGGCAAATTGAGCAAATGAAGTTAGGAGGTATGCAAATATGTTATGCTAACCTAATTTAAAGATAAATTTATATTATTTTGTGATTCATATAAATCTCTTTATCTAGCCACCAATCAAAAGAAGCATTAAGGAAAAAGAGTAAAAACAAAAGGAATATTCACAGAGATCCAAATGACAAAAGATGCGGGTTAAAAATTCATTCTGATGCATATACAAATGATTCAAAGAAAAGAGGATCAATTAAGAAGAGTCTTGATTCTAGGATTAATGGGCATAACATACTGCATGTTTGCAACAGGAAAATATTTAACCAAAAGAGTGAATGTGATAACATCATAATTATGAATGAAGCAAAGCAAACTCAAATTGAAAGGATTACAACTCAGCCAGTACCAAAAAGAAGAAATACAAATATGAGAAATAATCAATTTGAGAATTGTATTTCAGAAAATGCAAATTCAAAGATTAATTATTCAGATATGTATTCAAATTACAACATTGGAAAACCTATCACAAGCAATGATAAAAGAGTATTGAGAAAGCGGACTACAAGACCAATAAAAAATAGAAAATTTAAATAAGCAAACAGTAAACAGAAGATGAGACTCAGTTAGAGATATTAATGGAGATGCTAAGGAAAAGGTAATCTATTATTTAAATAATTGTGCTTTTCTAAACTATTATTTTAAATTTTGAATGAACTATTCAAAAATTTTAGATTCATTGTATTTCTTAATGTTTTAGGTGAAATATTACGTTAATTATAAGTCAAACTAAAACTATTATAGAACCTATTATTTTGACTTTTTGTTATTTTATATTAGATAGGATTTATCAAAATGCAAAATTCTTTAAAAACGGTTCCTTAAATTCATTTTCGAAATTTCTGAAAGTATTAATATACTAATGGCAAATTATCATCCATAAGTTATATCAAAAATTTTATCAGTATATTGGTGATAAGGTTACATCTTTTAGCATTTTCCTATTTTACTAGTCTCATATACTATTTCGAAAACATCATAATTGATTAAAATCTTAAATAATTAAGCTTTACTTGACTATTGTATTGTTAATAAAATCTCTATTTCTTTACTACTTTTTTAATAATTGATATTTTTATCAGATTGAAGAAACAGTAAAGGCATTACAAAATAATAAAGGAGACAAACAAGAGCCGAAACAATTGAAGGTAAACTAGATATATTATTTGTGATTAAATAATTATAATTTGTAGCTTTTATCATAGTTAGGCTTTACTTTCTTTTGACTTTAAGCTTATAATATATAGAATAAAGATCTCAACAGCGTTCCAATTAAGCAAGAATCTGAAGCAGATAGACAAAGTAAAGTAAAATTCTCGAACATATCGATTGAACAAATGACAGTATTAAGTGATCAAAACAACTCATTTGCTAAAATTACTAGGTATTTTGATTTTATTGTTTTGCACCATATGCAAAATGAGATATTAATTATAACATCTAAATATTTAAATTTTGAAAGTTTATAGTATTGATAAATATAGCTATATAAGCAATCAAGGAGTTCACAGTACTAAAAATATTCACAAGCAAGCATTGAAAGTTAAGCAAAATGTTGAATGTCAATCAAAATTAGAGAAGACTGATCCAACAATTCCTGTAATTAGAAATCAAGCTGTAAAGCAAATACCTAAAATACAAGAGAAAGATATCCAAAAAGTAAAGGCAAATTCTGCAGAAACTCCAAATCAGGAATGATCGTAGGTTCTATGAATATAAATTTTTATAAAGATTTTTACAACCTCAATGAC
>NZ_JAJBJC010000171.1 GCF_021811825.1 Candidatus Anadelfobacter sociabilis
TTTTATTAGCAGTCATCATCATTTTATCTACTCTGTTAGTTTTTTCCTTTTTAAAATGAGGAAGAGAGATTTCTTTCTTTGACTTCTTAAGAATACCACTTGGAGCTTCTCTTTCCTTTACTCTTTTCTCTGTTTCATTAAAAATCGAATTTAGATTAAACATTTTAGTAGGCAATGACTGAGTACCTGATCTGCTTTGACTTAATAGTAATGTAGAAATTGTGTTTGAATATGAATTTACTTTGGGGTTATAATAATTCTCATTAGACCAAAGGTAGGATTGATTATTTATTAATATTGACTTAACATCAAGATTATTTATATATTCAAAATTTATCTCAAAGCTTATGTAATAAATTTTCTTGTTGTGATCCATTCTTTCAAGTCTGACCTTCATAATAATAGCAGATTTTGATTTTCATAGAGTGTGACATATTTCTAAAACAGCAGATAAGATTGTAATAAATTTATCTTTATCACATCTCACATATGTCGGGAGTCAAACATCGTTGTTTATTTCAATTCTAATCCCTCGCTTTAAATCCATTGAAACTAAATCAATGGTATTAATGAAAGTTTCAATGAGTAATAATGGTTCTCTTTTATTTTCAAGTTGATTATTTTTGATTTTAAGTCATTCATTAACAATTGAAAATTCATTTTGAATTCGATTTGTACTCAGTATTAAACCTTTATAAAACATGTTTTCAATATTATCATTTTCAGTAATTACTTCTTTGCTTCATGCATATTTCATTTCAATTTTATCTACTAAATCTGTAATTTTGTCCATAATGCTTTGAGATTGAATTTGGAGTCTTGAGTTTTCTTCAATATGGCGTTGAAAAGAATGAAAAGTAAGCATGATACATTTCTTGTTATCCCACCTCATTTGATTCATTTGCATTTCAAATCATTCTTGAATAATCTCTTCTTCACCTTTATCTTCTAATTTTACTTTTGTTCCTTTTATTTTGTCTGATTTCATAATATATGATAGGTTTATTTGGAATATTTGAGTTTCCACTGATCTAAAAGAATTATTTAATAATTCATTAAATTTTGATTTTCATTGTTCTGAAACTAAATCGATAAAGCTATTTGGAATATTTCCATTATGGAGTCTAAGAATTAACTTTTGAGCATTTGAATTCATAAAATAAAGGAATTTGCCTTGTTTATCAACTACGACAATATTACTAGAGTTATCATCTATCATTTTAAACAAAACCTTTTCTCCTTTTCGTGATATATCTTTTCCAACCTAAATATAAAAATAAGACTCTTCGTGATTCTTAATTAAAAATAAAAGCAAGAGCAATTATTCATCAACTAACAATTTAACATGATATAATGACTAATTTTTATAATAAATTGAGTAGTCTAAATATAGAAGTTACTTACCCATTGATTTTTGCAATATATCTCACTGATTGCATAAACAAAGCTTATTCCTATCCAATTTAAGAACAATACAACATAGTTCATCGGTTTAGTTGTCTCATCACTCTTATGATTTTCAATCGTAGGAAATAAACTTACAGCAAATTGCGAAATTTCATATGTATTTCATAAATATGATACTATAATAAAAAATATGTCAATGGATGTCCTCGTCCAGAAAGGAGTTATAGTCACGAAGTCAAGAAGGAATCATAAAATTACAAATGGATATGCTAATGAAGGAGTTGCCATAATTGACATTGATCATACTAATAATGTAAAATATATTCTCGAGTATATTAGTGTCTTAGCCATTTTTATTCATAGTAAATCGATCATCAGTGGAATGATGAAGAAAAGGCTAAATTTATTTATGTCTGCACCAAAATCATTACTAAGTGAAATTGTGAATAAGACATATACTCCAAGCCATTTAGGTATCATTATTTTCTTATTTAATGAATATGCTTGGTCTTCACAATCCCTCAAAAATCTATTAGAAATACTGTCATCATTAAAATTTAAATTCCATCTAAGCCTGTATCTCTCTTTGTTTGTAAAAAGAGAATAATTAGCATCATTTTTCATGTTGACTCTCATATTTACTAATCTATTTGAGATTACTTTTGGTCCTTTTATCTTAAATTTCATCTTTAGGAGATAATATATTTTGTTGCACTATAAATTGATTTTCTTCATCGTCATCATCAAAATCAGATTCAGAATCTAGCTCAGCTTCATTATCTTCTCTTTCTTCT
>NZ_JAJBJC010000172.1 GCF_021811825.1 Candidatus Anadelfobacter sociabilis
AGAGCATTTTTATCCATAGGAATAGTAAGAGACATTTTTAGATATCCTTTGGTGGCTGCAATAGGCGCTCCACCAGTGACAGTCGCATTTGTGGAGTCCATTTTTGGGTATGTTAGGCTGGTATTAAAACCCATACATCCATACATTGCGGGGGATATAGATGGAATGGCTGGTGTGTCAGAGTAAGCTCTATAAGTAACATTACTTCCAGACGTCACCACAGTACTAGATGCTGGATCGCTATATGCAACTTGCGTCTGCGTACCACTTTGGTGGTAAGGAAAGCCCGGGGCACAATCTATATAAAATCCATATGCTTTAGTTAGCTCTCCGTTAAGGAATGCCTTTTCATTAACATTATCCATAAATCTGCTGGCTTGCGAGGTGCCTACACTAACCCCCGATGCTGCTATTGACAAAGAATTACCGATGGTGTTTGCTACCATCCTTTCGAATATATCTGGTGATGGGGTGAATATAAATGAAGTAGCGCCCTTTAATTGCATGTTACCCATAAATGCACGTACTGAACTAAATAGCAATGCATCTGGCATGAAGAATCTACCCCAGACCTCATCATAAGATGAATACATTCCTGTTGCGCTAGGCAATATAACATATGTACCATAATTACGTAGCATATTATATGCGCCCCTTTGAAGCGCAGCTCTTAAGCCTGCATGTTGATCTACACCGAAATCGTAAGCGGATTGCTCTGGATCAGGCGAATTCATGCTGTCGTTATACACATCAATCCCTCTGCAAGTATTAACATATCCACTATTTTCTGAATCTTCGCTCTGATCAATGTTAAAATTTACAAACCGCGATTTCAGTTCTGTAGGCAGTACATACTTACCAAAAACATTTTGCGGAGGATTCCAGAGCTTAATAGGGAAGCTATTACCAGTAGCAGTCTGTTTATACATATTATAATAGCTTTGATAACGCGTGCCTGCGTATCGCAGCACAGTCCCCTCTAGCTCAAATTGATTTTTGATAGTATTAGCTACCATTTGTCCAAACGTAACTTGATTCCCGCCTTGTGTTGGTGTTGTATTTGCGCTCATATTGTGTGTTTGCCTCTTGACATCGTCTTTTTCATTTCTATTATAGTAATAGCATTATGGAGATGCAGGCTGCATATATACAATATGTGCAGCTTTTTTTACGCTTTAACCAAAAACACCTTTAGCAGTATACGAAGTAGGTTGGTCTGCGCCCGCGGTGCTTGCACCGACATCAGGCAACATTTGCGGCTCTGGTAATTTTATCGGGTTTTGTTGTTGATTTTGAGGATTCTTTTGCTCTGGAGATACATATCCTAATGCGTCAAGTAAAGCGTTATCTAGGAATTCTTGCAAAGCATACTTGTCATTTATTGCGCCGTACTCATCATACATATTCTTCAATATGTGTTTAGCAACAATCGGAGCTCTACCTTCACCACGCGGTCTAACATCTAGAAGTAACTTCGCCAATCTCGCTTTTGTATTTTCATCTCCATTTCCAATTTGAGCTTGCAATAACTCAGCAAACTCTGGGTCTTTTTCACTGGCTGCCTCTATTTTACTTAAATATTTGTTAAATTCCTCTTCTTCCTTTTGCTTGTTTAAGCCTTCATTATATTCATTATATTCCTTTTGCAGACGCTGCGTAAAAGTATCATAAAGCTCGTCATGCATCGTAGCTTTCGCCTTATTAACTTCTTCTTGGACATGCGGCATAATGGCTTTGATAAGATAATCAACCCACTGTTGTTGCTCTCTTGTAAGATTACTCATATTATCCCTTATTATTGAACGATATTTATCATTATATTCTCTACAGAAAATTTTTGCAAATTAAATTGTGGCGTTGACGATGAACTAGTAAATGGCGCAAATCTTATACATATTGTAAGTGTGTTGCATGCTAGATTTAAGCCTCCCATCTCATAAACAAAGCTAGACGAAGATCGAGTAAAAGTTTTTTGATGTGTAGCCCACCAACTATCATTAAACATGTTGTTTAAAAAATCTTCATCGTATGTCTGGTTTATAATAAAATACACACCCAGTGTTACTTGAGCAAATGAACCCACTTGACTCGGATCAAAATTACTATCCTTAATAGAAATTTCCAAATTCTTAAGTGCGCCGCCTCCCTTGCCGAGAAACTTAAACTGCTTACTTAC
>NZ_JAJBJC010000017.1 GCF_021811825.1 Candidatus Anadelfobacter sociabilis
TTCTCATGCTTAATTATTACAAGCTTTCCGTATCTATCAGAATCTCCAACAAATACAACCTTTCCATTCCCCGCAGCTAAAACAGCACTGTTTAAAGGCGCCGCAATACTCATCCCATCATAACGATCTTTGGCAGTACTATAAAAAAGAGTTTTTGTAGATAAAATTAATGAGTGACAATGAATAATTTAGAATTTGTGGAAATAGCAGATATTTAATAAAGAAGGCACTTAGGGCATCTACTCAGTTTTTTAAATATAGTATGTATATACATGTATATTTTACATCAAAGTGGAAGATCTTAAGTCATAATATAAAACCTATCACAAATATTATTATTACTATTAAACAGACACCAAACCATATTCTTCAAAATACCTAATAGAGAAATATACACATTTTTAAATCATCAAATACATCAAGTAAAAAACAATAAATGAAAAACATAAAATAGACACACCTCACCTGTTATGAAGACCACCTTACCATAATAATCATCTTCTATCTTGAAACTAATCAATATTATATGACCTCGCCTTCTTATATAGCGTGCCTAGCTTAATATAATCTTCTTCTTTTAATAATTTCTCTATACCACACAGATAGTATTAGAAAACGTATTTTATTCCTAACTGAATACTATTTACACTTGACGAACCAAAAGAAGAATCTTTATTATACAATTGACCAAACATGACACTTCTATTAGTCGTGTTTACATTATTAATCATCGTTTCAAGTGGACCCTTTTCATACAGCATATACTTACCCATCTTCAAAGTACCAAGATTATGATAATCATATGCAAGAGACATTTTTAGATTAGAATTAATACTAACCTCAAATCCTATAGCACCACCAAATGCAAAACGATTATCAAAGTAGGGCGGAATTGATTCAATACCTGAAGTAGGTTGAGTTTTTACAGCCTGATCAACATAAGGGCCGCTATACGCTATAGCACTATTAGCCTTTGACACCAGGCCAGCGCTCAAACGAATATATGGAGCAAACATTTCTGTTTTCATCAACGTGTACAAAGCAGCAACCTCAAAAATATCATTCTTTGAAGAAATGGGAAAAGAAATATTTGGATCTTTTGAATAGGAATAACTTAATTGATATCTCCTATAAGCTACTTCAAATGCTATATCATCATTTTGCGGAAGAACGTAACCCAAAGACAAACTAGGAGAAAAACCAGTATCTGATTTCTGAGCCTCATTTGTTCCATTATCTACTAGCAAAGGAGCTTTTGTTACATCAAACTTCAATTTAGAAGGAAAATTGAGCTCGCCTGCAATTTTCACATAATATCGTGACAAACTTTTAGGTGATACAGGTGAAGATGTGTCCGCAATGCTAGCAGCATTTGCTGCGCAATTGCCAAAAAAACCAAACAACACTAAAGAAGAAAGAGCTAATTTAAATGAATTATTCATAATATATGTATTTTATTGTACTAATTGATAACCTTTGACTACGCAAACAAATTATGTCAAAACAAACTAAACTATCCACACAAACTTTTCTGATCATAAAGAGAATTCTTAAGCTATGCTCTCATATATCATTAAATAAAGTATTTTAAAACGCATACTTGAAATATAGAAAAACTCCATCAGAGTGAGCTGGACCGAACTTAGGAGCCTTGGCATATTCCCCAGCGGAGTATGTTGGATTTAATCGTGGTGTCTGATAACCTGGCAATGAAGAGACAAACCATGAACCAGTTTTGATAGAGCCAAGATTTTGATAATTATATCCTATACCGTATTTAACCCGCGAAGTGAGATCTGCCTCCACACCTACACCACCACTAAAAGCAAAACTATAACTAGATTGAGGCTTTATCCAATTATAAACACCTATGGTGGAGCCCCCCCCCTCTGGCAAGAGTTGTCTAGATTGAGCATCCACAACTAAATAAGTTACACTGCTCTTATTAGAGGCTACTCCTACACCTAGACGAGCAAAAAATGAAATATTTTGCATTGTAAAAAACGTATAATTTGTAGCAAGTTCAGTAACATTAGAGCTAGAATTTAGCTGATTATAAACACGATTAAATGTCGAAACATCTTGCTTATATACGGAAGCATATCTCTTGTAACTTAGTTCCAAACTTAAATCATCCAACCAAGGAGTAATCCATCCAAGAGCAATGCCTGGGGATCCAACCATCTTGGGAGAAATCTCGTGTCCATCATATAATAAAAACTGCGCATTCTTTTGCTTGAATCCAATTTTAGCTGGAAAGACCAACTCACCTTGTAATTTAGCATAAAACCCCTTCATCTGAGATGAAGTGCCAACCTCAGTAGCTCCAGCAGGAGCTGCTAAATAAAATGACGCAGCGCACAAAGAAAATATTTTATAGAGATTATTCATATATTCTATCCTAACTCACATACCAAAAATAAATAAAAATTAAAGCGCCTAGACAAAACACTAACAATGTGAATTGTATAACGATGTGCCTTGCATGTAAATAGATAATTTACATAAATTGATACAAATTGCAATTTCTTTTCAAAAATTATATAAAAACACAGTAAATTTTATGATTTAATTAACTTAAGAACAACAAAATTTTTATAAAAAAGAGCTAATGTAATGAATGTTAAACGAATCGGCATTAGAAGTATGTGTATAAATATGATACAAAAAATATGGAATAAGGAATGGAAATTCTATAATCCACTTTATGTATTGATATTTCCAATATCAGTAATGTATTTTTGTTGTTATAATTTCAAATTATACATAACAAAAACGCAAAAGATAAAAAACTTATATACCATTTGTATAGGTAATATAACGGTCGGTGGAGGAGGAAAAACTCCTACAGCACTCTCTTTAGCACAATATATACTAACAAAATACCCAAAAATCAAAGTTGCATTTATCAGCACAGGATATAAGGGTCGTGATATATCGAAAAATCATGTAATAAAAGTAAAAATTGATAAGCATAGTGCAAAACAAGTGGGAGATGAACCATTACTACTTGCATCATTATTACCAACATATGTATCAAAGAGTCGCGTTATGGCTGCTTGTAAAGCAAAGCAAGATGGCGCAAATCTCGTTATTATGGATGATGGTATACAAGATAACTCTATCCATAAAGATCTTATTATTACTGTAATCGATAGCAAATTTCTTCTTGGTAATAGCTGTTTGTTACCTATAGGCCCCTTAAGAACAACATTAAAGTGGGCGATAAGTAAAACAAATATTTTAATCTTTACCAGCAGTAAATACATAAATAACGGAGTCAGTATTATTAACAAATCAGAACAAAAAGACCTCAGTACTCTCGATAAAAATTTAGGAAATTTATGTGAAGAAAAAAACAGATATTTTCAAAGCTTTAATAATAAGCTAAAAACAACAAGTGGCTATACATTTATAATAAATATAAATAAATTAAATAATATCATATCACAAAATAAACCAATTTTTGCTTTAATAGGAATAGCACATCCAGAAAAATTTATTCAACTACTTAAATCAGTAAATATCTCACCAAATGAAGTATTTGTTTTTCCAGATCACCACAATTACTCTGATGAAGAAATAAAAAATATAATAAGAATAGTAAAAAAAATTGATGGAACTTTACTAACAACAACCAAAGATAGTGTACGCATCCCAAAAAAGTTTCTATGTTATTTTTGTATTGTAGAAATATTTATGACAATTGATTGGCATGAAATCGATATATTAGAAGAGATGATGCAAACAATATAACATTAATCAATCTTTATATACTACTAAATCGAAATATTGCGATATGCAGTTAATATGCGCACCCAGCCTCTTATTAATCTCTACAATCTTATGTACTATAAAATAAAGTAAAATATACTTATATGAATAGTATAGTATATAATAGGATTGGTAAAGACATCGCTTGTGCATTATCAACATCGGAGCACCATAGAGAGCATTACTCTTGAATATAGTATTATATTTAATGCACTGACTATCATATAGTAATAATCAGCAGCTGATAGAAGATGCGATAATAATCAGAGTACATTAAAATTTAACTTATGCTTTAGAAGAATGCAGAAATTAGTAGGCAAAAAAATACTCAATAATATACTTCAAACTGTATAATAATATTTTTTGTAACTTTGAAAGTAAACATCTTCATATCAAAGTTTTGAATTTAGCATAAAATGACTGACTAAGACAGAGATAGTGGACAAAGATTATGTAGTAAAAGCCTAAAAAATATTCAAATATAAGTAAAATACGACAAATTTGAACAATACTGTATCTGTAAATTTGTCTTTCTATCAAAAACATACTTACAATTAAAATAAATTTTTCTACATATAATGTTATGTAAGTAACAGTTAATAGATGATGAAATATCTGCAATAACCTCATATTCTTTTATGATTTTTAAAAAATTTATGCTATCTTAAGCATGGTATTAAAACCTGTTAAAATTACATATATAAAAATACTACATTTTATCTCTGGCAAAGGTTTAAGTGGAGCAAAAACGATGTTTCTCGCTTACCAAAAAGTCTTTTCTTACCTTGGATGGCGCAGCGTTCCTATTATACGTTCTAACGCCTTGTTGGGTGATATCCTTAGTACAACTGCAGTTTACTTTAATTATAATCGTATAATACCATTAATTTTTCAACGCGCTGCAATAAGGCGTGCTAAATCTATTACAGCACTTGAAAAACCTGATTTTATTGTACTTCATAAGGGAATAGATGCGCGTTTTTGGTCTATTGTGTGCCCGTCTATTTGTACCGTTCTTATTGTACATGGATTTAGTACAAAATATCTTAAATATGCTAAACGATTAATAGCAGTATCTCCCGCAGTATTGGAATATTTAGAAAAGATGGGATATAAAGCAACACTTATATCTAATTTCCTTGATCAATCAATTAGTTACCATCATATAAAGCAAAATAATATAGTAAAAATAGGTTCTTTTGGTTTTTTTCGTCGAACAAAAGGATTTACTGATTTAATAAAGGCATTAGCAATAGTGGAGAAGAAATATCCCTCATTAAATTTTAGCGCTCATTTATGGGGCAGCGGGCAATTAAAATATATTTATCATATAATGTGTCTTGTATATAATGTGAAAAACTTTTTTATACATCCTTGGACATTAGAGGCAAAAGACATAATGAAAGAATTAGACATAGCTATTGTTCCGTCTCGTTCTGAAACGTTTGGCATGGTTGTGATTGAAGCTATCGCTAGCGGAGCATGGGTCATTTCTACAAATACACTTGGTGCTGCGAATATTATAAATAAGTGTGGAGGAACTATTGTTCCATGTAATTCTCCAAATGAACTTGCTGATGCCATTTGTATTGTTGCTTCTAAAATACATAATTATACTCAAAAAAGATATGAAGCAAGAAACAATGTAAATAAATTTTACAGCATTGAACGAGCCGCGCAGGATATATTTCATGTATTTAATGGATTTTTAAAAATTAAAAAATAGTTATATCTTTTTCAATTTAATATGAGGTAAAAGATGATTTTCCTAGAACAAGGAGATATAATAAAAAAGAAAATTGAAAAAGTATGATGAAATAAAAAATTTGCGCTATACTAACAATGTTGGGTCCCAAGATGAATATCATACTACTATGATCGAAATATTTATCAACACTCTTGATACTAATGTCTTACCTAATACACCAAATCAGCTCAAGAAGAATATCTACTTTACCATTAGAAAATTCTCTAACCCGTAAATTTATCATGTTACACAGATAAATCCATTTAGCAAACACCGAGAAAATACTACGAAATAGGAGAATCTGATTCCCCTAAAAAGATACAGAAATTAGATAAAATCGATGATAGAGGAATTATATGAAGATACCAAAGTTACTAAGAAGTTCTATGCATCTATGTTACATTTGCAGATACTATATTAGTACGATGGTGGATTAAGAAAAAGTATAAAAACTCAAATCATATGTTTACAAGAGAAATACAAAGTGAAGAAAAACTTAATATGAAACAGAAAAGGATTCTGTAATAGTATAGTACAAAACTTAGAACACTATAATTCCCCAAAATCTGTTGCTCAAGCTCTTGTTTTATTTTTTAAAATATTTTTATAATTTAAAAAAAAAGAACTCATATTCTTTTAAAAAATGGAATATACAGATTTTTATACATATATAAAAGAATGAAGAAATTAGGAGCTAGTGAGAATGGTATTTCAAAAATTTATAATATCGCTTAGGTAGTATTGAGATTTATTAGAGCTATAGTATATAGCTAAAAAACAAGATCGATCTTTCAAAGTATTAACTATAGTAGTAAAAAAATTAGAACTTTGATATGAGAATTGAAGCAACTTGTTTTTCATCAATAGCAAGCACTAACATGATATTTTTCATATTCAAAAATGCTTTACTCTTTCTAGAATTTATAATGCAAATGTTGGTTTGCATCTATCTAACTCATCTATGATTATAACTAATTTTCTTCTCTTTATTACTTTGCTTTAATATTTTCATTCAATAATTTGCTAAATTCTTTTTTAATTGAGTTTTTACCTTGATCTTCTTCAGGAATGTTATTAATGGACATATCGAGCAATGATTTTTTCAGAGTTATAGAAAATAATATCATGATCTTATCATTTAATTTTTTCTAAATCATGTAAAAAACTTTTTACTATAGCAACTAAGATTTGTTTACTATGATGGTAAAAACTATATCTTGAATGAGATAATTATCTAATATCTAAAGTAACTGCCTTTATTTAACTAAGTTAATTATATTCTATTTAAGATTTTGATAATCATTGCTCTCATCAAATTTTACTGAGAGAATATTCTCTTCTTTTTTTATTATATATCTAATAGTAAATTAACTACATATTACTACATTTATAAATACATAAATATCAGTGACTTAATATAAATAAATTAGATCTTCATATAGGAAATTTTGCAATTAACAATTAATAATTAAGAATGAAAGCAAATATAAATACGACAAATACAATATGACATAACAACTTTTAAATGCAGGTTAAATGCAGATGTAAAAGTGCAAAAACCAAGACTACAAGAAAAGACCTAAGTCCAGTGTGTATAGTTGTTTTTCAATGTGGTTTTACTCATACTTACGGCAATAGTGGAGACCAAGCTGGATCTACAGCTGCTACTGGCGTCGGAATAATCCTCTCATTATCACCTGTAATATCAACAGCATATATCTTTCCATAGCCCCGCTTATCTTTTCTATAAAACATTATCACTCTTCCATTAGGAGACCATGTCGGAGCTTCTTCGTACCAACTAGATGTCAGAAGCCTCTCTCCGCTTCCATCTGGTTTCATTACTCCTATATAGAACATACCACGATATATTTTTGTAAATGCTATATAATCTCCTCGTGGCGACCATACTGGCGTTGCGTAAGAGCCCTGACCAAAGCTTATTCTTCTCAGATTATTTCCATTCCTATCTATAACATACAGCTGTCTTCCTCCACTTCTATCTGAATTAAATGTAATGTACTGACCATCTGGTGAATATGATGGTGATGTACTAATTGAGCCTATATCACCAACAATCTTTCGCGCACTTTTCGTATTGAGATTTATCTCATATATAGAAGTTGTACCATTTTTTGCAAGAGATAATATTGCATTAAATCCATCAGGAGCAAAACGAGGAGCAAAAGACATTCCAGGAAAATGCCCAATAAGACTATTTCTTCCAGTAGGAATATCAAGCAGAAATACTTGTGGTATTTGATTGCTATATGACATATATATCACTCTGTGACTTTTATGATCAAAGCGAGGATTAAGTATCATCTCTGTATTATTTGTTATATATCTAAAAGACGCACCATCCTGATCCATTACTGCGAGACGCTTCTTTCTGTTATGCATACTACCACTTTCTGCAACAAATAATATTTGAGAGTCAAAATATCCTTTATCTCCTGTAATACAATGATATACAGAATCTGCTATTCTGTGCCCAACTCTTCTCCAAAAACGCTTGTCTATTTTTAATGTTCCAGATATAAAATCACGTTCTTTATAAGGATCCCATATTTTAAAATTTGTCTTCAACGTATTAGTGCCAGCAACCTCTTCTACCTGCCCAAGTACTAAAACATTAGCATTAATCTTTCTCCAATTTGAAAAATTTGGAGTACTGGTAAATGATATATTTTCTAAAAATGCATTTTCTCTGATAATACGAAAAAGACCTGAATTTTCCAAATCATTTTTGATAACCGCTGTTATAGATCTTGCTAGCTGATTCGTATCTCTTGAAATAACTTCAAACTTTTCTATCGCTACTGGAATTGGCTCATTATAACCACGATTAATATCAATATTCAGCACAGCACACACAAATCCTGTAAAATACAGAATATTTAGCATCAAGCAAATTATCACAATAAATATTGTAAATGCTATTTTTTTAAATATATTCATAAATATCAGTTTTTATGCTATTCTAGTTTATGCGATTAATGTTACCTAATTATATATCACACAAGTAACATTTTGTTGATAAAAATGATTAAAAAAATAACATTTATTCTTTCTTTTTGTCATATAAAATCATTCATACTTATGCCTTGTATTATATCTATTTACTATAATTCTTCGTGTAATAGCTCCATCTGATGTAATGGTAATTTTATTACCTATTCCCCAAAGTGTTACTGGTAAAATACTATTTTTTGCTGGATTATTTGCTTCCCACTTTTTTAGTTTATTGTTGTAATATAAAAAATTCATAATTATAGGCAACAAATCATACCCTATATTATATAATTGTTGAGCAAAAGGTTTATTAAATATTGTTTTATTTTCGTTATTACTATTATCTTGATATTTTGTACTACCATTATCTACAATAAAAAGATTTTGCATTCTATCCATGGCTTCTCTATCGATAGATGCTAAGCTAAGAAAATGGATCTCATATTTATTTAATACATTAGAAGATATTATTTGGTGATAGATTTTCCTTAGTCGCCACCCATTAGCTTTAAAAAGAATAGCTACTTTATTGCAAACATTATTATTACAGAATAATTTTTTATTCTTTATATATTGCTCCATTTCTTTTATTGCTCTACTTATGCTTTGCAATACAAGGTTTGTATCTTTATCACTGTTATATCTAAAAACTACAGCATTGTCCTTATTACACTGCGAGGAAATTATATTGCCGATTTCGTTATCTGGTAATAACGCATACACACCACATTCATCCCTTTTGTCAGAACTGCATTCTTCTTGCTTCCAACGACGTATTAATTGCCTCGTAATATCGTCCCATCTTTCACCAAGCATATATATATTTTGTTTACCATTTAATAATGGATCATAGCTTGGACTAAAAATTGTAACACCTTGACTACTCAATGCATTATATAGAATACGAGTTTGGTTATTACTTATTGAGCTTATAATAACATTAATATCAGGATATTGGTCGAATTTTTCTATTGCAGACTCAATATTCGTTATTGTGGTTCCTATATCTATTGGAACGAATTGAATTTGTATATCTTTCTCTATCTCGGGATGATCCTCTAACATCATTTTCATACCGATAATTATATCATTACTATAGATACTTTGTTTATTTTTAAAGGGCATTAGTAATCCTATTCGTAATACATTTGCATCTATATGATAGTACTCTTTTATCGGTAATCTCAATGATCTACCTAGCTCCTTTTCTTCAGCGTTGAGTTTATAAAAAACGCTTTTTTTGTGTAATCTATATGCAGCATCTTTTTTTGTTGAGCAACTTACAGTAGTGCATAACACAAACGCAAATAATACCATCAAAGTATAACGAGAAATTATATATGATTTTATCATGCTTAATATTTACCACATTTCTACTATTACTGATTTCTATAACTATCTATATCAAGCTTCATTACATAAGAACTGTATGTAAGTGATATGGATCACCTTAGGCTTTACAATATCTCATTACAACATTTTTGATAATATTTAAAGCTAGTAATGATATTTTTACTTTATCTTACCTAAGTAAAAATGTTATATTTTAAATTTGTTACTCATTTTAAATAAAAATACAGTGCTTATGTAATCAAGTTTTAATGATTGCATTTATTACTTATCTTCCAAATAGGATTTATATTGCGAAATTAGGTTTTACATTTTGTAGAATGAAGCTTTGAAGTTAATTAGTTTTATAGAAATTTAGCTTCATCATTTAGCTTCATTATTTTATGATGTTTGCTCTATACTTTTTTTGAATTCCATAAAACTATCTGCAGCATGGTACGAAGAACGTGTAAATGGACTAGATGAAACCATTTTAAATCCTTTATTACGTGCTATATCTCCGTAATATGAAAATTGCTTTGGATGTATATATGATACAACTGGTGCATGCGTGCTTGTTGGTTGTAAATACTGTCCTATTGTGAGAAAATCTACATTAGCCGCTCTTAAATCATCCATTATCTCAGATATCTCATGTTCTTTCTCTCCAAGACCTAGCATTATTCCAGATTTCGTAAAAATTTGTTTATCAATTGTTTTTACTTGTTGTAACACCTCAAGTCTATGATCATATTTAGATCCCGGCTTAATCTTTTTATAAAGTGAACGCACTGTTTCCATATTATGATTAAAGACATCTGGTTTTGCATCAATAATAGTTTTTAACCCTTGGCTTTTTTTAGTAAAATCTGGTACTAATAATTCTACTGTGATAGAAAGATCATATGCGCGAATTAATTTAACACATTCTGCAAATTGCTTAGCACCACCGTCAGCTAAATCATCTCTTGTAACTGAGGTAATAACAACATGACGTAATCCCATCTTTTTTACAGCATTTGCAACACGTAGTGGTTCATCTGCATATGTTACACCACGTGGGTCTCCTCGTGACACATTACAAAAGGCACAACTTCTTGTACAAACATTACCTAGAATCATAAATGCAGCATGTTTTTTCTTCCAACATTCCCGCACATTAGGACATGCACCCTCAAAACATATAGTATTTATATTATTATTCTTGACTATAGCTGCAGTTTCATCATATGAACTACAATTAGTATTAACGCGAATCTTTAACCACTCAGGCTTCTGTTGCTTAGAACATATGCTCATCTTAAAATTCTATCTAGTGTTAAAATGTGGGTATACTCTACTGTATTATAGATATAATGTTAAACTTACTTTAATGATAGGTATGCTAACATTAAACTTAAAAATATGAAATGGTGTAGCTTAAAATGGCGGAAGGGAAGGGACTCGAACCCTCATTATTCTTACGAATAAACACACTTTCCAGGCGTGCGCTTTCACCAATTCAGCCACCCTTCCTTACTACTAAGCTATATTAGTAGGCGCAGATACTACACATTTTCTTCAATACAATCAATCATTTTTAATAATAAAATTACTTTCTAAGTGTTTTATTGTTCTGTAACACTAGCATACTTAAATATATTTAAGTATGCTTTTAGAGAATTTAAATAATTTTCAAAGAAATAATTATCATAACAATTCATAGCAATCTTTGATTTCTAACATCAAATTTTTTTGCTCTACTTTTAAATTTATGAGTTGCTGATATAATTCATTTCCTTTACTATCTACAACATTTCGAAACTGCTGCTCTTTTTTTTCTGCTGATTGTTCCAACAATATTTTCTCTATTGATCTAATTTGTTTTTGTAAAATAAAGTTTTTATACAACTTCAATGATTGCACAACAAAACGAGCTACTTTTTCAACATTTATATCATTCTTGAGATTTTGTTCTTCATAATTATCTTTGTAATTAAGGTATTTTATTAGATATTCACTATAATGGTGTTTTTCTATAATACTAAGTAAATGAGGTATTTTATCGATTTTTGCAATCACTGCTGCATCATATATTTTATTTAATATAGGGATTACTTGCTCTATTGTATCTACACTTTGAAGATTGTTATTACTTTGTTGATTCATGCAATATTTGTGATAGAGCATGATAAGAATTTGCCAACTTTTGAGTACTTCTTCTTCAAAAATTAATTCACAAACCAATTGCACAATTGTAACATCTTTTTGTAGAATTTGAGGAAATTTGATTGTAAGATACAAAGCATTTAATATATATCGATGAATCATAATTTCATTATGATTATTTTCTATGTCAGCAATACAAATTGCTATATTATTGTTATCAGTGTCTTTTTTCATTATTTCTGACAAGATCTCGACTTGTAATATTTGTTTTGCGCTATTTTCACCACTGTCACCCATATAGTATTTTTTATTTTTCGTATAATAATTAAAGCTTGGGTCTTCATTTTTATTTTTGTTGTGTTTTTGAAAGAAAGATTTCATTTTGGTATATGTAAGGCGATTATATAGTATATTAAAGTATTTCTTATACTCATATCTCAATTGTTGGTTTTCTATTTTTTCTGCTACAATCATCAATCTTCTATGTAATTCAGCGCTATTTTCTGGTGTTATTATCATACCAACATCATTAACTATGCTTTCAAATAAAAAATCTGCTAATCCAATTGTATTAGTTCCTACAATATTGATAAATGTATTGATGCCATTTTTTTGCACAAAATCTGCGGGATCTTTCTCTTCATTAAGTTGTAAAAATCTCAATGTTCTTTTTGATTCAATATAAGGTAATATGTGTTCAGCTATTCTATACATCGCCTTTCTACCAGCTATATCATTATCAAAGCATATTATTGGATTTTTACTGCATCTCCAAAGCAGTTTGATTTGTTCAATTTTTACAGCTGTTCCAAGTGGAGCAACTATATTCTCTAATCCATATGATGAGAGTGTGAGTACATCTAAATATCCCTCAACTAAAATAATAGTTTCTGTTTTTATAAAATCTTGCACTATATCATTAGCTAAGAGACTGCTTATTTTATTCTCTATACTTCCTTCATTGACTGTGTCTTTTACACTATTGTAGTGTTTAGCATTATTAATTCTTTTACAGTATGTTAACCAATCTTGTGCTGTATTAATTCCGTATAGATTATGACCTTTCGCAAATATTTCAGAATCATGTGAATTTATATATTTCGCAACTATACCAGAAGTATTTTGTGGACTTTGATTTTCCAAAATACGCCCTCCAAAGCCTATTACAGAGCTATTTTTGTTAAAAATAGGAAAGATTACACGCCCTGCGAAATGATTATAAATTTTACCAGATACATTATCTTTTCTCAGCGCGCCACTTTCAATGATATCATCTAAAGAAAAGTGCTGTTTTAGTATATTTAATATTGCTGTATTGCCAAAATGCGCATACCCTATACGATATTTTTTTATTACATCTATACTTAGTCCTCGAGATTCTAAATATAACATAATATTACTACATTCTTGGGTATTGAGATTGTTTTGATAGATTTGTGTAGTATATTCTAGAACCTTGTAATATCTTTCAAATTTTATATTAATCTCACAACTATTATTATAGTTTTTTGGTAAATTTATTCCCGCTTCAGTTGCTAATTTTTCTAATGCATCTCTATAATCTATGTTGAAGTAGTTTTGCATAAATAATATAATATCACCGTGTGCTCCACACCCAAAACAATGATAAAATTGCTTTTGATTGTTCACTGTAAATGATGGAGTTTTTTCTACATGAAATGGACAAATACCGAGGTACTCAGTGTTTCCACGAGATTTTAGCGCAATATATCTGCTAACTATATTTGATATCGATAAGCGTTCCTTTATCTGCTGTATATAATAATTCATACATATTTACTGATACATATACATGTACAAAACAATTGCAATAGATATAATATACTACACATTTTAGTTTATACCATCCATACTAAAACTTTTCTTGATCAATTTACTGTTTAGATATTTTTTATTGGCATTTTACCAATTATTATGGCTTTAACAATATTAATAAATGGCTAATATCGCAATAATACTAGCTGGAGGAAATGGCACACGCTTTGAGAGCACTTCTCTAGCAAAGCAATACAATAAAATTGGTGGCATGACTATCTTCGCAATCACTCTATGTCAATTTCTATATCACAAAGAAATAGATTTTGTGTTACCAGTGATAAATAGTGAGCATACTCATTTATATGAAGGAGTAATGAAGGAAATAGATAAATTAAAGAGTATAAAACAAAAAAATGGTAAAATTTTGCAGGCTATATTTGGTGGAAATGATAGATTATCATCTTCCATTTATGGATGGTATAAGATTTTTGAGCTTTCTATTAGTGGTATTATAAAACATGTTGATAAAATTTTAGTACATGATGTAGTACGACCATTTGTTTCATCTTCTTTAATATCAGACGTGCTTAAAGCACTGGATATGCATGATATAGTTGATGTTGGAATAGATTTAATTGATACAATAAAATATAAAATAAACACTAAACATTTTAGGTATAATACTCTAAATAGAGAACATTTGTATGCCACTCAAACTCCACAAGGAATGAGATATAATGTACTCAAAAATATATATATAAATTACAAAAAATCCTTTTTTGATATTGAACAATCAGACATAAATTACACTACTCATCCTTGTAAAGATTTTACAGATGATATCAACTTTTGTATTTCAATGAACGCAGATCTTAGTCTAGGTATTGTAAATGGTATTTCTATCAATAAAAAAATTACTTATTTAGATGATTTACTTTATGCAAAATTCTTAATTAACAATCTAAAAAGAACAAGATTTTTTGAATTTTTGTAAAATTCATTATATTTCGTTATAAATATGTTAATTATACAAACTTATTAGTGAAAAAGCGATATTTTCACATAGGGATTTTCTTTGTTTTTTCGTATTATGAATAAATTAATTTAATGATCATTTTTACTTGATAGATTGTATATGTCTTGCACATAGCAAAGGCTTTTGTGTATTTTAAAGATCATTACATCACATAGAAGTGATATTAACTTCAACTACAATTAAAAAATACATTATTTCCTAATTGTAAAATCTTCACGTGCACTAAAAAGAGTATTGTTGTATAATGCGCATAGTGGTTAAAAGGTTTATCAGGGGTTATTCTATGAGCAATAGATCGATACATTATGTGGATAAGTATGTAGGAGAAAGATTGAGAAAACGCAGATTAATTCTTAGAATTAGTCAAGAACAATTAGCAAATTGTGTTAATCTTACGTTTCAACAGATACAAAAATATGAAAAGGGTTTAAATCGTATTAGTTCTAGCAAGCTATATGAATTTGCACATTTTC
Organism: Candidatus Anadelfobacter sociabilis; assembly: GCF_021811825.1. Lineage (GTDB taxonomy): Bacteria > Pseudomonadota > Alphaproteobacteria > Rickettsiales > Midichloriaceae > Anadelfobacter > Anadelfobacter sociabilis. Next base: position 15,302 of record NZ_JAJBJC010000017.1, read on the forward strand.
TAAAAATTAACATTGAGTACTTCTTTCAAGGATTAACTATGAGTTATAATTCTAAAGAGGGCGAATTTGGTAATGAGTTAAAAGATATTGAAAATAACGAACAATATGTTGCATTGCAGAAATTAGAGTGCAATGGAGAAGTAGTAAAACTAAGTCAAGATATTGAATTGTTAATTGGATATTTTACCAGAATAAAGAGTGCAGAAGTACGCGAGCGTATTTTAAATCTTATTGAGTCACTTACAAAAAAAAGTGAGTAAATTGAATAAATAAAATTTCTTTAACTTTGATAATCGAGTTAGTATAAGCGTATAAAACACAGCACTATTGACTAAGTTTTGGTATATATAGTGTTTGTGTTTTATCTGTGCAGATAGATTGTTGATTTTTTTTGCTTTTAAAAGTTCCAATTTCCTGGAAAGATATAGATTTAATCATCATGTTTGCAGAAAAGCGCAATAAAGTGATGAGTGCGCTTTAACATGTACTTCAACTACTTAGCTATCTTAATCAACTACTAGCAATATATCTTTATCTCTTCAAATACGTAAATCTACTTATTAACTCAACTTTTTATTATAATTTTAATACTTTTCCCAAATTTATATTAAAAATACCATCCTATCTACGTATTTATCACACCTACTTAATACAATAACAAAGGTATTTTGTCATGCTACTATCAATAGATAGCAGGTTTTATAGTTTTATTATATCTTAGTTTTATATACACCAATTTTTACCAAAACAATTAGATTTATGGTATCGAGCATTTTATCTATAGGTGTATATAACATCATAGATTTAGAAGCTTTATAACAATTTATTCAATTTATTATATAAAAAATGGAGGGTAATTAATATGAATAAAAAAAAGAAAAAAAATAATCACGAAAAATCGAATAGTAATAAGATAAAACAATCGTTAATCAAAGAATTTATAAAGGAACAGTACGATGAAAATGGAGACCCTATAAAGATTGTTGATCTATCTAATACCACTCTTCCTGATGATTATATAAAAGACTTAGGTAATATATTAGAGGAAGCTAAAAGTAGCATTGAAGGATTGGACATATCTAACGTTTCTGACAATGGAAAAATTATGGAAACATTGGCTAAGAAGCTAAAAGATAGTACTAAGATTAAAATAATTAGATGATACGTAGCAAAGATTTAGAAACTCTCTCACTGAGAGAGATAGGAGTTTTTGATAAAGATTACAAGAAATTGATATTTGACATAATAGGAGACAAACATAGAAAAATAAAAGATCTTGATTTGTACATTGATAACGAAAGTAACGATGATCTTGATTTTGAAGATATAGCGTCGAGATGTAATTCGCTAAAAATACTGAATACACGTTATGTTGGACTTCAGATAAGTTTTAATATATCGGAAATGATTAGTAAAGGATTAGAAGAGCTCAAGATAAATACTGTATCTCCTGCTGATGCACTAAATGAAATTCTAGATGCAATGGGGAAAAGTAGTCATATCACAAAATTGGGTCTCAAGCTTGACATGGATCGTCTTGGTGAGATATCAGATAAATTAATCAATGCAGTTAAGAAAAGCGATAGTCTCACAGAGTTAGAGTTAAGAGGTAGTGAGGGAGCAAGCATTAGTGATAAATTTTTAAAAAATTTATCCGATGTGTTAAAGACAAAAGGTAATGTAAAAAAGCTTTATCTCAAAGATTGATCTTCAGATTCATATGCAGTACAAAAACTATTAGAATTGGTAAGTAGTAATCACCACATAGAAGAGATTGAGACTAGTGAAATGAATGATAGTGATATGTTACACCTGATTAAAGAACTTAAAATGAATAGCAATATAAATTATATTGATTTTCATATCATGAGTCTAAAAAGTATAGAGTCAATTACATCGTTCAAACAACCTAATAATTCAAAAGTATTTTTTGATGAATTGGAAAAATTTTTAACAGAGCGTCAAAATCCTATTCATGTAAATATTCCACCTCAATTATTATTTGCATATGATCCGAAAAACAAATATCAATTTATCAATAACTTATCAAACATAGTAATAGAAAATCGAAATATTACATGTCATTTTTCTTGTGAGGAAATTTTTGATTTTGTCTCATTAAAAGGTGAATTAGATGAAGCTAAATTTGCAATACTCACTAAATTATTTACAGCCTCACTGAATAATATAAAGCACAACTATGAAGAAAATATTATTATGAATGATATGGTCTATGAGATGGACAGAATATTTTATCTCAACAATCATAACAAATTTGAACATTTTGAAAGACGCAGCAGGGATGATTATATAAACACTCAATATTGGTATAGTGATAATGATATTGGTAGATTAATTGAACGAAATTTACAAAACATGGGTAATAATATTGTATTTCAAACTGGTGATAGTAGTCTGAATACAATGTTTTTTCATTCAAACCAAAAATCATTATCCCATCTAAGGCTTGGTGATGGAAGAGTATTTCGTAATGGTGCAAATAACACTTTTTCGATATTAAGAGGTATGAGTATAGTGGGAGATGAAAGTATAATGGAAGCTCAGTCCATCATGGATGGTATTGTAAACACTATAAGTTTTGCAATACCAAATAACGTTTTAGATAATCACGTTATGCTCTTTCCTTATAATAGTGGAGGTCATTGGGGTTTGGGTAGAGTGGACTTTAGTGTTGATGAGAATAATCAGATAACTCCAAGAATTACTGTGTATGACCCATTAGGACCTAGTAATGCACAAATAATTTCAGAGCATCTAAAAATTATATTAAATAGAGCATATCTCTCTATGTCACAAGAAGATCGATCTGTTATTAGTAATATTGTTGTATCATCTGGTAGTCAAGTTGTACAACAACAAGATGGCACTTCATGTGGTGTTATTACTGTAGAAAACATTAACGCTATTTTAACAAATAACGTGGAAGGACTTCAGACCGTTTATAGCGCCGGTGCATATGATGCTAGACTTCACCACGTACAGATATCAGATGCTAGTTTTCTACAAAACCAAGCCAATAATATAGATTGGGAACAAAACCTTCGCGATAATGATCAAATAGATCAAGCTTTTTTAGATAAGTTGATTAGTATGATTGAGAGAGATTTTGCTAATCTAGATTTCTCTGAAGAGACTCTACCTAATGCCTTAAGAAACGCTGCTAACTTGGTGCGAAATGCGAATTCTCAAGAAATCATAGAACAAGGAAATCACGAAATATTTAACATATTATTTAGCAATTTTACAGATCATGATGGTGAACTTAGGTGGAGTGATGATGCTATGAATTATATAAATAGAGCAGAAGCCATCATTCAAAGAAACTCTGTAATCAAAGAACAGGAAAAAGTATATCGTTAGCAGAATTATGTAAAGATTTTAATATTAATGAAGAACAATTAAATCAAGTGATTACATTAACAAAAAAGATTTTTACCAAATATAATGCTTCGCAAAAAAATGAAAATACAAATTTAGAAGACTTTATGTCACATTTACTAGAAAAATTTAGGTATATTATAGGCAGTGAAGATTGAAGACAAAATAATAGAAAAGATATGCTGTTAGAAGTGAAAAAATTATTTAAACAACCTAAGATGACTAAATTAAGACAGTTATTAAATAAGCGAAAAAATAGTAAAATACCTGATAAAATAACTCAAGAATTGGAAGATCAACTATGGCAAAAGAACGCAAAAAACTTGGAGCGGGAAGATAATGCGATGAACTGTATCACATTAGCAGCTAAAATTGTGCTAGATAATGCAAAGAAACATAGCACTACAATGAGTGAAGAAATCCGTATAAATGAAATTGAAGATAGCAATATAAGCGAATACTCATTCAAGACAGAACAAAAAACTAAAAAAAGAGCATCGTACTTTAGCCAAGAGTCAACAATAAAGAGACATTTCACAAAAACCTCTCACAGTAACTGATAGTAATGATAATTTATCAATAGTAGATACAAAAAATTTAAATGATACTAAAACTGCCCGCAGAGATAGAGAAAAGAGTGTGAGACTAAAAAATCGTCGTAATAGTAGCTATACTCAATCAGTGCAAGATTCTAAAGATAATAGTAGTTATCGATTAACTAATATGTAATGACTATATTCTTTATACCACACAATATAAATAAAAATATATTAGAATAATATTTTATAAATTCCCCCATTCTAATTTTTCCGCATCATTTCAATATATTCTATTACTTTAATGCATTTTATCGTATTTAATATTTAAATATAGATATTACATACTTTAAAGAAGTAAATAATATAAGATAGTATAATTTTTTATTGTAAAAAAATATACAAAACTAAAGATGTAAAAATATAAAAAGAATCTTAGATAGTGTATTCTCTAGCAATTAGGTGAATTTGTTTAATAGTCTACTTTATTTATCATCCACTTTTATTATCTTAAGCTATTTTACTTATAATGAACTCACTATAGGTTACTTGTGATAAGTTTATTACAAATTCAATTTATAATCTTAAACAAATAACACATAGAAATTGTTACAATAATAAATACTAAACTATCAATCCTATCCAATATACCGCCATGTCCAGGTATCAGATATCCACTTTGCTTAATATTAAATTTGCGTTTAAATAATGATTCTACTAAATCACCAATTTGTCCTATAATGGGAAGAGCTATACTTAAAATTTCCTTATAGTATACATGAGAAAAAACACTCTCAAAAATTGAAATAACTGCAAAACTACTAATAGAACCACACAATATTCCACCAATCAAACCTGCCCATGTTTTATTAGGACTAATAGATGGTATAAGTTTTGGTCCTTTTAAAAAAGATCCAATTACATAAGCGCTTATATCAGTTACCCATGTTATTGATAAACACCACAATACTATTACAAATCCTTGATCTTGTATCCGTAGAAAAATCATAGCCCAAAAAAACAAAGATAAATACACCAATCCCAGTGCATAAGTATCTAATTGCCAGAATTGATTCTTTTTAGATCTTCCACTTCGATATACTATTAGACACCACTCTATCAAGCCTAAAATACATACTGCAAGAACTATAGTAAAATAAATATAACCACCATAATACGTTGAATAAAGAACTAATGGAACTAACACTATAGAAGAAATTAGTCTAATAAAAAAATTCGAAAAATTAAAATATCTTATATTATGGCATTGCAGAATTCGCAGGCATAGAGCTTTGAATTTCTTCATAATTCCCTTTATTATTGTTGTGTATGACAGTTCCATGCATAAGCAACAATGTTGCTTTGAATGATGATCATGCTTGTGAACTTCCTTTTCCTTGCTTTGCCTATTGACCATAATTTTATTTTTTGCCACTATTCATCTATATTGTATACTTTTTGTTAAAGAAAATAGTTTATCATTTTTGTATAAGTATTACTAAACAAGGAAACCACTTCTACCAGCATCTTGACATGCTAGTAATTTCCTACATTTATTTTACATACTTTAATAAAATTTTAATATGTCAAGTAGATATAAAAATTAATATAATATGTCATCTATATTTACTAAGAATTTGAACTATTGTCACCATTTGATATACTCATATAAACAGAGACTATCTGATAGTGGTGTGGTTTTAAAATGAATTAACTACAATAATGAATTGTTGAACATTCTATGATTATGTGATAATTCCTCACAGGATTCATAGTAATATAACTCAATATATTATAAAGGTCTAAATTATTAGAATTTAATAAACTTAATAAAGTTATGATACACGGAATAGGTTGTGATATTTTGGATGTGAATCGCATAAAAAAATTATTATCTAGATACAAGGATAAATTTATTCGCAAGATATTAACAAAAAATGAATTAAATGCTGCCATGATAAAGACAAGTGGAGAAGAAGCTTTTTCATTATTTTTAGCCAAAAGATACGCTGCAAAAGAAGCTTATGTAAAAGCTATTGGATCTGGTATTAGTGAGAAAATAGCATTCCACGATATAGAAGTATCTAACGATACAAGAGGTAAACCATATTTCAGTAAGACTTTGTCATCCAACTTACTAGGCGCAACTCATTTATCTTTATCAGATGAACCACCATACGTAATGTCTTATGTCATAATTGAATGCAGTGAAAAAGTTATTTTGATGTAATTAAATTACTTTTAGAGATAAATCCCAAGCTAAAGAGAAATAAGCGAGCAATAAGAATAGATAATGAAGCTTTGAAGAA
>NZ_JAJBJC010000173.1 GCF_021811825.1 Candidatus Anadelfobacter sociabilis
TTTTATTAGCAGTCATCATCATTTTATCTACTCTGTTAGTTTTTTCCTTTTTAAAATGAGGAAGAGAGATTTCTTTCTTTGACTTCTTAAGAATACCACTTGGAGCTTCTCTTTCCTTTACTCTTTTTCTCTCAATTTTGTTGTTTTAATAAGTTCATCAATTTCGTCTTTCATTTTAGTACTTGCAAATTTTCTGAGATCGATAAGGTCATGCTTATCAACTTTGCTCATATCATATTCAAATTTTACTTCAAATTGAGAAAATACTGGTCTATGATCTGAAATTTTGATAGTATTATTACTATCATAAGAATGTTGGCTCAATATATTATTTCTTCATTTATATAAAACTCTATCTCACCATGCAGGATTCCTCTTTTTAACATTTAATTCATCTGATTTATTTATGTATTTATATGTTGGTGCAAATTCAATTAATCCCTCAATAAAGTCATTCGGAATAATAGATCTATTTAAATTGAAGATTCAGTTGTTCATTCTCCTTAAGAGCATCAAATTGGTTGTTCTTTATAAGACTAACAATAGCAGAGAGTGGAGTATTAATTCTAAAATTCATATCTCCTGTCCATATACATCAATCAAATCTATTTCCAACTCTTGAAAGATCAGATTTATGAGTTTTTCATTCTTCTTTAATATTATATCTATATGGAAGTTTCATTCTATGATCAATATTATTAAAATCATCTGCTCTCCTTTTATCTCTTTTGTTACTTTCACCCGAAGCAAGATGTCAATTAATAAATAGAAATGAAGTTTTTCCAACATTAAAACAAATTCCAATTCCACCTTTGTTTCCAATAGTATTCAATATTCCAGTAGCAACATGATTGCTTTGAATATTAGTAATTAGAGGAATGATTCTAACAGATGCAAAAACTACTAAGTGAATACCCATTAGAGAATGAGAAGCAATAACTTGATATTCATCACCCAAATGTTCTCTGATTAACTCGACCCATTTTATTTTATTTGCTCCAAATGCAGATTTAAATATTGTTTTTAATCATTCCTCTGTTCCAATAGCATATATATCATGCTTTATATCTGGCCTAAATAAATTTAAAAGCTCTTTAGGTGGTTTATTTAGCATTCATATTCCATGTGATAGCCAGAATTCTTAATTTATTAGTTTCTAATGGGTCATGAAATTCTTTTTCTTCTTCCCACATCCAAACAGGTTGTCTTGTAAATCTGGCTTTCTCACGATCATTAATTTTATTTCATCTTCATGAACATTGCTCCAATACCTCCTATTATATCCTTTTTAATTTCTTTTATTATTTCTTCATTTTCTTCAGTATGTGTAGAGACTTTAAAATTAAAATGATCTTCTTTCTCAATATGTTCCATTGAATCTTCATTTTCCTTCTCCTTTTTCTGATTTTTGTAATTAAACATGTCTTGAAAAGCCTTTTCCACTGCAGGATGAGTTTGTGGCTCTTTATTTCTCTTCTTCACTATCTTTTCGGTCAGTTAGTAATACATTATCATCGTCATCAGGATGTTTGGCTTGCTCATCATTTTGATTTTGATCTATATAATCAAATACTCTCTTTATTTCTTCTTTTGCTTGATCTCCTAAATCATGTCTTGGCTCTGGATGTATCAAATCACATTCACTGTTTTGCTCATTTGAGTCAACTTCAAAGTTGCTTAGTGCTTTGTGCTTAATTTCCACATCGCTGAGCTTACCTATTGTTAAATGAGTAAGTAATACAATTTTAAAGATAAAGAAGAGAAGTAGTTATACCATCTCGATTACTATCAAACCCATCATGTATTCGAGCTTTAATATCTGGCTTTGGTGGTTTCTTCTTGGCATTAGTACTTTCATTTGGATCTAAATCAGGATTGAAGCTCAATTGATTCCTATGCTGATTAATAGAAGGAAGAGACTCTTCAGGATTTTTCGATTCTTCATTTTGCTCACTATAATTTGCTACTTTGTTAGTCTTGCCCATTTCTTATTAATAAATTTCAATTTTTAAAAATTTAATAGGGGTTTTGGGGTTTGGGATGGTATGCTTAGCTTTGTTTACACTAGTTTGTTACTAACTATTTAGTAAGAGAGATTATAGTGCGTTATAGTGCGTAAAAATGTTATTACACATTGTACATTATAGATAAGAA
>NZ_JAJBJC010000174.1 GCF_021811825.1 Candidatus Anadelfobacter sociabilis
CAAAGATTGTTCAGATTGATTGCCAAAGTTTAAATCCTTGAGACATGACAAAAAGCAAAGAGGATTTAATAGAATTAATTAAAAATTACATTAAAGATACAGGAAAAGAAAATAAAGCTAGATTAGATTTGGTTTTATCTTGTAATACTATTCCAAAAGTTGGTTCTCATCAATTTGAATTTAAAAATGATCAAAATCATTTAACTTATGATTCAAGAAATTAATTGCAATGTAGTAAATAATGAAGACTTAAATTCTTTAAATGGGCCATATAATTGCGGTTATCAAAATAATCATTGAAGTAATATACCAGCTCAAGTGGTAGAATCATTACCCATATATAATGCAAATATTCTCAATAACTTAAATCAAAATGATTGTAATAAAGAAGAATTATTGAATATTAAAAATTTTGATGAATTAAAGAAAAGTTCAAATTGAAGTGTTACTTACGAATCAAATAATTCTCATTCTGAACCTAAAATAAGAGCAAAAAGCTCAAGCAAATGGCGAAAAGGTGACTGCTCTAAAATTGATCTTAAAGAATCAATAATTGATCTAAATGCTTCAAAAATTTATGATAACTCAATACAAACAGTTGGCAATCAAAATTGGTGGAGTTGAAATTTAAACGAAAACCCAAAACAATATTTAGATCAAAGAATTCAAAATAATAATGTAGAATTTTATAATATTTATCCAAATTCAAATATAATTCAGCCTCAACTAAATAATGATTTAAATTTAGATCAAATTTTAACCATTCAGGTAAATAAAACCAATTATTTAAATATTTAATTATTTATTGATTAAGTTTAAATAAACTAAAATTTCTTTGATTAACTTTAAAATAGGGAGCCAAGAATTCAATGGAAGAAGCTAAAGCATTACTTCAAAATCAAAAACAAAAGATTTACGAAGCTGATAAGAGATTAGAATTAATTCCAAATCTTCATGAAATAAAGTTGAAATCTAGCAATTTTCCAATAAAACCAATAGCATTTATAGAGGATAACACAAAATCTAAAGGAAAAATAGATGTCTATCACCCAATCAGTGAAGCTGCAAAATTCAGTAATTTTTTACTTCTAAACTATCATACTCCATCTTTACATAAAATACTCATTATGTATCTTATTCATTTATAAATTATCAAATTTTATATTCAAAGTACATTAATTTGACTCAAATTAAAGAAGTTTAATTAGACCAAAGCAGAGGTGAGATGTCAGAGATAATTGATGAAAGACCTATAAGTCCATTGAAGAAAGCAGTAAAGGCTGGATCTGATAATCCAACCAAAATAAAATCTGCTGAAAATACAGCATGAAAAATCAGCTCTCATTCTACAATTTTAGAATCAAATTATGATAGTTGAAGAAATGAAGGAGAACAGAAACAAGAGACCATTCAAAATCTTCATAAAAGAGACTTAATGATAGCAATTAAAAGAAGAGAAAAATTAGAATCAGTTAGAGGAAAAGACAATAACACTTCACAGCCTCCATCATCAAATAATTATAAAAATGTAAAAAGTAAAGTAAATAGTGTATGAAAGAGAAGTCAAAATAATAAAAGCAGCTTATCTAATTACTGAAGAAACTCTCCATCTCCAAGAAGTAGTAATCTTTCTACAAAGAAAAGTATGAATGATAGTCAAAAATCTAGCAAAAATAATACAATATCAAAATCTAATAACTTTGGGTATAGTAACATTATTTCTAATAGCAAAAATAATGAACAAGGAAAGAAAATAGAAAAACTAGAAAATGGAAGGATGTATTATAGACAAGAGGATTTAATGAACTTCCAGTATGAAAGTGTAACTTACAAAGAGACAATAAACATTGAAACAAAGAAAAATGAATTTTTAAATGCTGATAAACAAAGGACATTGAAGCCTAATTGCATCATATCTTCATCTCCAGTAAGGCTTCAGAATTATGAGTCGGGGATCTCGATAAATACAGCTGATAATGCATGTCAAAAATATACTGCTTGAAAAAGGAAAAATTGTAAGAGATATAGTCGATGTAAATAACGAAGATCAAATCAAAAAGCTACAGCTACTAACAAGTAAGCCATTCTTCTATATATGTAATACATCTGAAAATGAGATCGCGC
>NZ_JAJBJC010000175.1 GCF_021811825.1 Candidatus Anadelfobacter sociabilis
ATGATATATTTATTGAGTTATCTATAGTTTAACAAATTATTTAAGTTCAAAATAATTGATATCATTAATTTTTTACCGAAAAAATCACGATAAGTTGTCATCTTTGATGATTTTTCATCTTCGCTCTTTAAAGCATCAGGTGAAAGTACTACTTTTCTTATGTTTCTATCAGATTTATTACCATTTTGACTATAAGCTACTGAGATACTTGAATCATAATCAAAGTATTTGCTTAGCTCTTTCATTTCATAACGATTTATATCATTTACATTTTTAAGAGTTTTGTTTTCGCTTAATTGCTTTTTACGAATTTTCTCAGTATATGACTCTTCGAAAAATGAGCTTGCTTGCTCACTTTGATAATGATAGTTGCATCTATTTGTTATTTCATTATGGCTTGAATCATCGTTTTCTCCTTGAACAGGATCTAACTTTCCTTCTTCAGGTTTAAATCTAACATGAATATCGCTTGTATTAAGTGCTGATCCATCAAGTTGAAAAGGTCCGTCAACAAATTGATATTTTCTTCCCTTATCAGCAAAAGGATTTTTCTTCTGGTTTTTAGCATTCTTTATTAGTCTTGATTGAGCAAAAGATTGAATCAAAGCATTTACATTAGCATCTTCTAGTTCTAGCTCAGTTTTTCTATTCGCAGCTAAGATCTTTTTAACCTGTCTTGAGCTCATTGTAGCTTTGAGGAAAGTTTTACTATCAACCATGAAGTTGTTTCTTATAAATGAAGTAAATGAGTTTGCAATCATATGTCTATTTTAGTTAAAGCTAAACAAATTTAATCCTACCTATCTTTAATATTATGTGAAGGAAAAATATTATTTCCTATTCTATGATATTTTTCATTATTTGGTGGATCTTTGCTCTTGCGGGTAGTTCTTCTCCTTCTAATATATCTTTGAAAAATAGCAACACTGAAGTACTGTTTCCCAGGATACATTTTATTAATCTTAGTAATCCTGATAAGAAATCCTGGAACTATAAATTCAACAGAGTCTGAATTATCTTTTAAAAGATTCGAATATTCTGAATCTTCATCAAGAAGTTTTCTGTCTTCAAGTCCCTCAGAATCGATGTTTTGATTCATCTTCGACTTTGTACCTGAATGGGTAGATTTAAGTTCTTTTCTTCCTGATTCATCTTTCTTATGTCTCCCTTTGTGCTTCTCATTTCGAATTCCAAAGTTTTGTATTTGATAATGTAGAAACTTAAGAAATATTAAATTCTTTGAAAGATCAGTGTAATCGTCTTCTTTGCTTTGGTCCCTGAAGCTGTACTTGTAAATAATTTTTATTTGAGAGTCCCCTTCTATACGTTTGATTAAATTTTCATAATATGCAAAGAACAATTAAAGTGACTTACTCATGCTCACTCAAAGGAAAAATTGAGAAGGCAAAAATTTTAGTAAATGGATCTCTATTGTCTGCTTTAAGTAATCAGTGAATTTGTTTGTGAATTTTACAATGTTGTAGTGGAAAAGATTTGGATTTAAATCTTTTATAGGCCTAATAAAGTGATTAATTTAAACAAAGTTTGCTAATAGGTTTATTTGTTTATCATAATTACATTGATCGAAATGAATTAAAAAAATTTGAAATAAAATTGAGAAATGAAGTATAACATTTTAAATTTTAAATGACAGTTAAATAGAATGAAATTAAGCCTTAATCTAATTTTTAATATAATAAACATTTCTTACAAAAAGAACTTTGTTAGCAGATTGAACTTTTCTCTTCTGATTCTAACCTGCTCTTGATTTTGCTCCCAAGGATGATTCTCCAATTCATCATCATTTTTGTTAAGTGATGATTGAAATTCTGCACCTTTTACTGAAAATGGATCGATTTCATCACTATAGTGAACTTGTATATCTCCTTGTGTAGCATTTTTATACAAAACTTTGAAGTTATTAAAAATCACTTGGCAACTCCATTTTACTTCTCTCTCACCTAACACTTCATTCTTCCTTGGAATCAAATTTATCTGCGATTTCTTATATTTTACTCCACAATGCTTAAATCTACATAAAGCAATCATTCATAATCCATTTTCTTTCATATATTTATTTTCTTGTCCAACACTCGGTCGATATTTTAGCTGAA
>NZ_JAJBJC010000070.1 GCF_021811825.1 Candidatus Anadelfobacter sociabilis
ACTAGATTATCTAGATATACATAACATCGCACAAAACAAAAATATTACTTATTATAAAGTCTCATCTCATCACAACCTACTCTCATTCTTCTGTAATGCAAAATAAAATACATATAGACAAAAAACTTATCTAATGATTCTTGATGTTTCTAAGGTACATATAATTGTTAGAATAACTAAATATGAATTAGAATTAATTTTTTGTTTTTTTGGTGATAAAAGCATCGAAAAAATTAAAAATGAAGTAAGATTTTTTATTCTATATAAAAGAAAATTGATCTTTTTGCTCGAAGATTTTGCTCCAAGAAGATAGCTCGCTATATCAGGAAATTTTATACCCATTAAAGATGTAAGAACACTATCACAATATAAGATTTATATTTGACATTGTGTTGTAGATGAAAAAGCAGCTCTGTAAAATGTAAAATTTTTTTTAGACAATAATTTATTGAGATATGAAAAGAATATTAAATATATCAAAAATATCAATAAACCCTGCGCGTGATGTGATAATCATGATAATAAGCGTTGTTATGATACAACGCGCCTTTGGTACCAAATAATAATATTCCTCTAATCATTTAAAAACTAATTTACATAATTCTGTATTGCAGCAATAAAAAATAAAGATAAATTCAAGCTGCTAATTTGTAAAATAAAAAACTTCTTATAAAACTTTAAAAATCATCACTTAGCACTGCATAAAATATTACTGCGGTAGGATAGTGGTAGCGTAATACAAAGCCTAATTTCACGATTTCGCAATGCTTACAAGGAATTTTATATTATTTGCCTATTAACTGTATTTTTTTAATTTATCCATTATAATATGTGTATGAATACATACACTATTTTATTCTATTTATTAGTGTTTTATTGAGTTATTTGTATTTATTGACAAGATAATCTTTTAGTCTAACATGAGCATGCTGGTTACGATTTTTACATTTACTAATACTCTAGATAATTTGAGGAAAAAATGGTTGCTCCGCTAATGCCCAAGGCTACAGCAGTTTGGCTTATAGAGAATACTGCTTTGACCTTTGAACAAATTGCAGAATTTTGTGATTTACATATACTTGAGGTTAGTGGCATAGCGGATGGCGCTGTAGCGAGGGGTATTATAGGTATAAGCCCTGTACATACAAATCAACTCACAAAAGAGGAAATACAAAGATGCGAAAGAGATCCAAGTGCTAGGTTAGAGTTGTCTCAAGTAATAGCAGAAACTATAATAAGTGAACACGGGAAAAAGAAGGGGAGATATACACCAATAGTACGAAGACAAGATAAGCCAGACGCTGTTTTATGGTTAATAAAAAACTGCCCAGAGATGAGTGATACTCAAATAAGTAAGTTAATTGGTACAACGAAGATTACGATAGAAGCAGTACGAGAGAAAATTCATTGGAACTTTAATAATTTGAGAGCAAAAGATCCAGTGTTGCTTGGCTTGTGTACTCAAACAGAATTAAATATTACGTATGAATTAGCTAAAGCTAAGGCGTTAAGGCTGGAAGAAAGTAAATAATGAAAGAGAAGCGAGTGATAAATGGTGATTAAAATTTATACTAGTGGTAGCTTTTATAGGTTTTGCCGAATCTTATTTGCCTTTTTTTGAGTGTATCCTCATGTAGTAGCATAATATCATCTTTAATGTATTTATTCCATTTCCTTTACTTTATAATTACTAAGCGCGTATACTTTGTCTAAGATGGAGACTTGTTTAAGCTATAAACAAATAGCTGTACGAAAAATAAAGATAAATAAAGATAACTAGAAATAGTTTAACGTATTTTGTAGAGATAACTTTGAAATACTTGGTTTATTAAACAGACACTCAATTAAATTTGACCCTTTATACAGCACCTCACAATATTCTATTTGTGTTTTTAGCTCTTATAGGTGCGATCAGCTCTAAACATCTTTGCAGTTTCTCATGTATCCATTATATCACTATTTCTTACCTTCTATCAAGTTTAAAGCTTCGATATGAGCTGATCTTTAGTAGGTTGTAATAAAAAAAAAATCAATCTTAAAAGATTTTGTAATACACTGAAAGTAGTAAGTAATTTGTTACTAAACACTCACTTTGATATTTGTATAGTTTTCGATCAATGTCTGTTAAATTCTCGGCTTTTTAGTGTTAATGCGTTTCTGATAATAGTTTAAATCATCATTAGCTATGGGCGCCACAACTATCCACTACTACAATTATCTCCTACAGCACACCCTTTTGCTCCATCTTTCTAAGATAGAATACATTATTATCTACTATCAAACATCTATTGAATCTTATTAATATTTGCAATTCACATAATAATCCTCAGAAATATTGTTCTTATACCACACGAATTCTAATGTGCTATGCTAATAATTAGCAAGGGTATTACATCTTAACGCTTATCATCATGATTACCTCTTGTCCGATTTATATCGCACCTAATTGCAAAGATAACGAACGTCCACATCAATATACACAATATCAAAAAACTTTTAAATACTATCTCTCTCTCCCATCTTTAAGATAAAATATTAATTTTCCCTCCTCAATGCATTAGCTAATAGTATTTAGTACTATAAGAAAAATTTATAAATGGCACTTTGACAAAATAGTATACTGATGACTGAGCACAAAACACTATTTATTTACAGTGTAATTAATTTCAATTCTATAATTATAATAACAATTTCTGCTATCTTTTTTGCAAAATTCTGCCTTTGGGGTTGTTATGTGGTGTTAAGGTTATTCTTATCACCTCTCGTATCATTTCATCAAACAATTTACCTGAAAAAGGATAGTCCATGTACTTAGAAAATCGATATTTTTATTTTATTTATACAACAGCAACGCACAACGAACGCTGGTATTAACAATAGCGATATATAATCTTTTTTATTCTTACAAAGAATCTATCTCCTTCTTTATCAAGCAATCCTCTCGCCTTTCTCTCTTGTTTTTTTACTAATTACACTTTTATCACATACAGAATCTTACTTCCTATTCTTAAGGAGAGTCATATGAATAATTCGAGTTGGATTTTCTACTAAACCATTATTATTAGGATTGCCTTTTTTTATTTTATCAACGTATTCCATACCTGATATCACTTTTCCAAATGCTGTATATTGATTATCAAGGTGTGGTGCATCCGCTAACATTATAAAAAACTGACTATTTGCACTATTGAGATCCATTGCTCGCGCCATAGAAACTATACCACGCTCATGTTTCACTTCATTAAACTCAGCCATCAGATCGGGCTTAGAACTTTTTCCAGCACCACTGCCTTGAGGATCTCCAGTTTGAGCCATAAAATTTTCAATTACCCTATGAAAAGCCAAACCATCATAAAATCCCTCACTAGTAAGATCTTTAATTCTTTGAACATGTTTTGGTGCATATTGGGGGTATAGCTCAATTAACACTTGACCAAATTCTAAATCTAAAAGGACAATATTGTCCTTTATACTATCATCAACATTAACGTGGCTACTATTTCTAGCTTCCTCCTCTTTTGCTTGTAATAATGAATTCCTAGTGTACATAAAAAATAATAATACAATAAATACTAAAACAAATATTTGTGCAAATCTTGTCACTAACTGTCGCATACCACTCTTTATTAAAACATATTTATCGGAAGTACATTAATAAGTAAGAGTATGGTGCCCACGGCCAGACTCGAACTGGCAAGGGACTAAGTCCCCACGGATTTTAAGTCCGTTATGTCTACCATTCCATCACGCGGGCTAAATCTCTTTGTACGCACCAGCCACAAATATAGAAGACGCAGAAATTTTTTCAAGAGATAATTTAAAATAATCATAAATATTATTTTGCAAAATTTAATAGTATGTATAAAAAAATACCAAAAATAGAAATAGAATTAAGTGTGATAGACTTTTTATACTAGCAAGTATTAAAATAAGAGTATTAATTAGCACAGTATCATTGCTGCTGCGCTGTTAGAGAATTTATATTACTCTAATTTATTTAACAGTAAGTGCCAATCCACTTTTACGACCTAAATACTACACAAATAGCTCTAAATCTAATATTTGCGATATTCTCTTTCATCTGCTATAGATTTTTAATGTCAATAACTGCAGAACATTTATTATGTTTACTAGAAGTTATTGCGTATTGTACATATTTTGTTATTGTATGACTGTTCGTGTTATTAATAACCGCAAATAATAGTTTAAAGTAAGAGTAGAGTGTATTATGCAAATTAGCATTGATAGAGACTTATTATTGAGGTCCCTCACTAAAGTTAGAGCGATTGCAGCAGACAGGAGAAGTACGATACCTATATTAGAGCATGTGAAGATCGATATAACATACTCCCATGTGAGACTTACAACAACTAATTCTGAAATTATGATAAGTGATGTATTTTCAACAAGAAGTGACTTCAGCACTAGTTTCACTACAATAGCTAGTATATTGTATGAAATAGTTAAAAAAATATATGATTCAAGCGAGATAATTTTTATTTTAGAAGATGATAAAGGATTGGTGATTAAAGCTGGAAGAAGCAAATTCCGATTACCATGTATGCCTGTCGAAGATTTTCCTACTTTTGATATGAATATTGTAGGATATAAGTTTCATATCAAAGCTAGTGCTCTTGCCTATTTGTTACAACATACTGAACATGCTATTTCTTCTGGAGAAATACGTTATTACTTGAACGGTGCATTTTTGCATGTGATACATAAAAATGATGAAGAGCAGGTACTAA
Organism: Candidatus Anadelfobacter sociabilis; assembly: GCF_021811825.1. Lineage (GTDB taxonomy): Bacteria > Pseudomonadota > Alphaproteobacteria > Rickettsiales > Midichloriaceae > Anadelfobacter > Anadelfobacter sociabilis. The sequence continues at coordinate 4,749 of NZ_JAJBJC010000070.1, forward strand.
GAGCTGTTACTACTGATTCATTTAGATTAGCTAGCGCTGAAATAAATTTTGATAGTATGATAGATAAAACGTTTGGTTTGATAATACCGCGTAGGACTGTACATGAATTATTAAAATTATTACAAGAAGTAGGAGATGAAGTGATTGTTGAGATAATTGCAGATCATAATCGTATAGTTTTTATTACACCAGATACTCAATTAGCATCTAAGGTAATTGATGCAAAGTTTCCAGATTATAAAGATATAGTCCTTATAAAAAATGATAAAATCTTAACGGTGAATGCAAAAGATTTGAAGTGTGGTATAGATTTAGTCACATCCGTTTCAAATGCAAAAGACAAGGAAGTAAGATTAGTCATAAATCAAGAAACTATTGATATCAGTATAGAAGATAAAGTTGTTTACCAGAGCTATGGTAGTCAAAAAATTCAAGCGATTTTTGATAGTGCAAGAAGTGTTGAAATTTTGCTAAATTCTAGATACTTGACAGAGTGTTTAAATGCTATAAAAGGAGAAGTTGTAGAAATTAGAATAGATGATGAATTAGCTCCAATAGTGATACAAGATAGGAGTGATAAAAATGTACTCTATGTGTTGATGCCATTGCATGCGCAGAATTCATAATGTTGGTTTCCTCTAAGGGATACGATTTTGTTTTTTGTTTTTGTATCGATATATTTGCGATGATTTATCATATTGATAGGATTGAGCTATTTATAGGTATTATTGGAGCATTTTTATTGCAAAAATAAAACCTAATCAGTCTTAAGAACTGAGGCTTTTTGATTAAAATATGTATTTAATAGGTCATCATACTAAAGAATTTTTTTATATCTCAACTACAATTTTAGTCTACAAACCTTCAATACACCTGGTATCTGAGTGGCATATACAAAATAAATAAAATTATCGCAACGACTGCATTTATAAAGTATCTTCGTAACACAATAAGATTTGGTAAGTAAATGAAAAGAATAATGACTCCTAGTATAAAAAGTATTGCTGCTCGATTTAGTATATCAAAAATTTCCTAAAAAGCATGATTGACAAGTTTTTTTGTTTTTATGTTTTTAAAAATTCTACCTTTACTTTATTTTAAAATCTTTTGCAACTTATGCAAGTACTATGCCTTCTGGAGCAAATGTATGATTCACTATAGCAATTTCTTAATATGCTATGCTGTAAGAAATATATTGTACTTTATGGATTTTTATGACAATAGATTGGTGACGAATTTTCTATTATTCAACCTACTTTGGTAAAACAATACAGATATATAGATCGCTCTGCGCTTTGTGCCATGTGATTGTGATTTTGATGTACTAAACATCTGCTAATTCTACAAATTACAAATTTGAAGTTTTTTGTAAGTAATACTTTTAATTTCTCTTATATTGATATCATCCGATTAGAAGGTTATACTCAATGCCATTATCGATGCCATTATCTTATCATATGCTGCACACTCTTTTATGTCATTAGGTAACAATATGCATCAATCCAAAACTTTCAGTATACAATCAATATCAAGCATCGCATCAATGCGGTACAGCAATTTGCCTAAAATGCACTGTATTTATGCAATGAAAGTGATAAGTAAGAATATAGGGAAAAGTGTAGACTGCTTTTTTGTTTATATTGCATTTAAAATTGTTTTACTACATATGATTATTGCAGCTAATGTGTATTCTCTACTTTACTGTAGCGTTTAAATAGCATCGGGATATATAAATACAGTACAAGTACATGATATAATCTACGTTAATGACATATAGGATTATAAAGAGGATTACAATACTATATGATTTAGAGAAGAGCGCTCTTGGAAA
>NZ_JAJBJC010000018.1 GCF_021811825.1 Candidatus Anadelfobacter sociabilis
TTATATGATGCAATCTCATCGCGAGTGAGAATAAGGGGATCTATCTTATCATGATCATTAAAAATATTTTCAAAAAGCTTAATAATTACTCTGTTTTCTTTCTCATTTTTTTCTATTTTATCTGCTGCTATTGTACTTATAGTAAAAAACTTCAATTCCTTAGGAGAGAACTCCACCTTTACTTCGCTTCTATTCTTTATAGATCTTATTGCATTGTTAACAGTTGAATTTACATATAATTTCTGTATTTCATTATCACATTTGTCAATCTTCAATTCCTTAACCTTGGCTGTAATCTGTTTAAATAACTCTATTTTAAAAGTTCTAATTTTTTGCATTAAATTTTTGTTATTCTTAGGTGACGCAATCTCATCGCGAGTGAGAATAAGGGGATTTATCTTATTATTAATAAGATCTCCAGAAGGCTTGATGACGACTATATTTTCAATGTTATTGTTACTCTTTTCATTTACTGCATTACTATTCTTCATATATCTTACCCTTATAATTAATTTAATTCATAGATAGATACTCATTGTTGTGATGGCGCTTAATTTTTATACTTAGTGGGGATTTTGAGTGTTATAGATATTACTTTTTCTGTAGTAGTAATCAAAGCTATCCATACTAGTAATGCTAGTATTAAAAGAGAAGATTGTCACGAAAATACAATAGAGAAATCTAATAAATATTATTGAGTTCGTCTGTACTCTCTGCAAGATTACATCCAAAATTCAAGTAAAATAACAGCAGATTTACTCTATTCTCTTTTTTTGTTTTTTTATTGATCATATATTTTACTTTTGTGATGAACTTAATTCTTTGATGAGTTATAAATAACTGGATTAACTTTTAATTGTATTTTATTGCAGAATGGAGAATTCTAAAAAATTCTTCAATTACCACATCACTCGAATCGCATTCTTGTCTTTATGTTTTTCGCTTCTTAAATATAACTAATCCATAGGTGTAATATATCTTTTATCCTCATGGAAATGCGAGTTATCCACCCATAATCAAGAGTGTTATATTCTATTTACAAATTTGATATAAGCGCAGCTTTTTACTACTAATTATTCCTATTTTAAAAGTCATTACAGCAAAGTCACTATAGCAAAATATAACTCCTATAGCGTTAGGTCACCCCCAAAACTACACAGCGCACCATTCGTATATTCTCAATTACGCAATCACAAATCGCCTTTCAAATAACCATACCTTCTCAATATATCATCAAACCATATATTCCTTGTTTTACTAATTTGGGCAACTACAGACTCTTTATACAAGTGCAATCCTTCTTTTCTAAAGCTTATCGCTTACTTGCTAAATCTTTATATCGTAACTCATACACTTTACCAAATACACTAGTTGCGATAATCACTAATTATAAATAAGATATGCCTTATTTATTTTCTCTAAGAACATATCAATTATATGATAAAAGAAAGACTCTTGAATATACAGCAACAAGCATCTTCACCATACATATCAGCATATGTTTCTGCATCAGCTGGAAGTGGTAAAACAAGAATAATCATAGATAGAATATTGCGTTTAATACTCGCTGGTTATGATATCGATACAATTCTGTGTATTACTTTCACAAATACAGCTGCCAATGAAATGCTCAATCGCTTGAATCAAAAACTACTAAGATGGTTCATTAGTGATGATAATAAAATAATAAAAGAACTATCTCAACTTACAGGAACAATTCCAAACCAATCTCAAACTATCCATGCACGCCAATTGTATAAAAATTATTGTAATAAAATTACGCAAATAAAGATTCAAACATTGCATAGTTTTTGCAAAAATATTCTTGAATTAGCACATAACAACTATATCAGCGAAAAATACATAAATCCTAATACCACAAAAATAAATATCCTAAATATGGTGGAAAATGAAAAATTAATCACCAATGCACTGCATAAAACTATTGATCTATTGGCTAAAAAAAGACCTAAATACCTGAACATATTAAAAGAAAATTATGATTATAGCAATTTACTAACTGTTACTAAAGATATACTGGAGAGACCTAACAAGGTAAAACAATTTTTAGAAACAATGCAAATATCATATGATGATATTGTAAATGATATTGAAGAAGATAATGATTATTTAGACTTAGTATATTCAAATACGTTAAAAGAATTTGGTATTTCTGATGAGCAAAATGAGCATACTGACCTGATATTGAAATCATATATATCTCAGATTGATTGCAAGAAATTTTTTGAGATATCAGAGATATTAATGCATAAAAACAAAGAACTAGCTATATCACTTAGTTTATGGCTAAAACTAGATTGTAATAAAAAAATTATAGATTTTTGTTTTTTTAGGTCACTGTTTTTAACAAAAGATCTCACTCCTAGAGTACGTTTATTTATTGATGCAAACATGAGAAAAAAATATCCACTAATTGATGAATTTTTACTCAGTGAACAGCAAAAAATATATGAATTACAAAAGAAATTATCAAATTTAGAATTAGCATCACTAAATGGTGCGCTACGCGTATTTATAATGCTTATACAAATAATCTATGATAATTTGAAACAAAAACAATGCTACATATCATACAATGACCTGATAGATTTTACAGCTTCATTAATGAAATCATCAGAAGGATTAAATTTACTATATAAACTTGATATCAAGATTAATCATATACTGATAGATGAAGCGCAAGATTTAAGCCAATCTCAGTGGGATATAATCACATTATTAATAAGTGAATTCTCTAGTGGATCTAGTATGCACCATAATGATAATCGCACTCTTTTTGTAGTTGGTGACTCTAAACAATCAATTTACAGTTTTCATGGAGCAGTCCCATATACATTAGATAACATAATGAAGTTATATGAAAAAAAATTTAGAGATGCAGGTAAAATATGGAAGAATATCTCTATGAATGGGTGCTTCAGGTGTGCTCCAAAAATTATCACGTTGATAAATAATTTTATTGAAAATTATAGCGATAGCAATGCTTTTACAAAAAAAAATCTACAAAAACATTACTCATTAAGGAATGATAAGCAACAACTTGGCATAGTGGAGATCTTAGATATTGATAGTCATGATAATAATATTTTTAGTAATCAATCTAAACTTAATAATTTATCGGAAAAAGATTACTCTTTTATAGAAACTTCACAAATTAATAAAAAAAATATTCCACTATTTAATTTGAATTGGGAAGTTAACTATACAAATAGTGGTGATGATACAGTATCAAAAAAAGATAATATTATAGCCCTCCACATAGTGGATAAAATCATGCAAAAATTACATCATATTCAGCCTGAAGATATCATGATTCTATTTAAAAAAAGGTGCACATTATTAACAGCACTGGTAGAATGTTTAAAATCATATGATATATCTATACAAGATCTAACAAAAAATGACATAACAAATAACATTTATTTACAAGATCTATTGGTTATTGCAAAATTTGTAATCAACCCATTTGACGAGATGAATTTAGCTATCCTCCTTAAAGGACCAATATTCAATTTAAGTGATAATGATCTGTTGAGCATTGCATATAAAAGAACAGATAATTTATTTGAGTGCTTAAAGAAAGTTAATTTAGAAATATTCAAAACATTAGAGTTTATGATATCAATATACAAGGATTATATGATCTGCTCAGAGTTTTATAGAATATTGCTAATGAGTAAAAACAGTCAAATAATTTTTCAATTTGTACAAAGCGGTTGTACATATGTAAATAATCTATTAGAAGATTTTTGGAATTTAGTAGAGCAATTTGAAATTGAACAAATTAATCATTGTCTTATAAATTTTATTAATTGGTTTGATTCAGGAGAGGCAGCTATATCAAAGAAACAATCTCAACCTAATGAAAAAGGTGTGAGAATTATGACAGTGCATGGAGCTAAAGGTATGGAAGCATCTGTAGTAATATTAGCGGATGCAGAAATGTCAGAAAATAATCCTGTAGATAATGTGATATGGAAAAATGATTATATCCCAATAGTAGGCAAAATAGAGAATTCTATTATGTCTGACGTATATACTAGATACAACATTGCTAGACAAGAAGAAAATAGAAGACTTTTATATGTTGCTATAACAAGAGCAAGAGACGAATTATATGTTGTTGGAAAATTCAATTATAATAATCATTGTACATTGGATAATAAGAAGGTAAAAATTTTATCACAACCAAAAGCTGCGTCACACCATAAAATAAAGCAAAATTGGTATGAAATAATAAAAAGTTGTATAGAATAATTGGTAAAATATTGATGATTTCAAAATTTATTTACAGATGTAATAAATACCTTTCGACCAATGTGATTTATAAAACAGATTATCATGCAATTTCATCTACGCAGCCAAATGAAAATAAAGTGTATTATGGATTTTATCAAAAATAACCAAGTTGCACATCATTACATGAATGTACTTTTTTTGATGATATCTAAGTTATTTTGTGCATTTGCTAATTTATTGATTACAATAGCAATGATGACACTCACTATCGAGTACACTCAAAACATTTATAGAGAAAAATGTTTCTCCTCATTAAGCGTCGCGTATGCTAATGATACGCACTCACAATCTGTTACTTCTGAATATATCACTCTTAGAGAAATAAAAAGAGGTCACAGCCTTTCTCAAGGAAGATCTGAGTCACAATCGAAATCTCTACAAAAAAAGAAGGAGAATAATCGAAATATCATAAAAGACGATACTCTTAAACAACATATCAAACATGAAACTACTAATCTCCTACCATTAAATAAAGAGAAGATTATAGAAGTTATAAACAAAGACAAAAAAGTATATTCAACAAACAACAAAAGCGTTAATGGTTTTGAACGATATAATGTTTATCACATTGAAGATTATATTTTTAGTGATCACGAAGGGAAAAAATATAAGATAGATGATTTTAGAGAAAGTCTTTTAATCTTATATTTTTGGGCAAGTTGGTCTATGGAAAGTATTGATGGATTAAAGAGCTTAAACAAACTCTCATCAAAATTAAAAAACGATAAGATTGGTGATATATTAATTTTGCCCATATCAATTGACTCAAGGAAGCAAGATTATATGGAAAATATATATAAGAAAAATGCGATAAAACATATACCACTACTATTTGATATTAGAAAAATAGCTACAAGTATGTTTCATATTAATACTCCTCCCACTACTTTCATAATTGGAAAAAATTTCAAAGTTATAGAAAGATTTAATATTATACTTACTTGGAGTGATGATGAAGTTTATCAGAATTTGGTGAAGATGAAAGATGGAGAAGAGGATCATATCAATAGTATATTGAAAACAAAAGTATTGAATCAAGACAATATTTTAGTGAATGGTACATATTTTAAAAATCGTTCTGACAAAAATAATACTATGATACTCAGATAATATGTATGCGCAGAAATATCATTTTATGATAATTAAATGTGTATGAGGCTATAGCCCCCTTATATGTTGCTTTAAGTAAAATGCTCTAATAATAAAAGATCTTGACTAAAGAGTGTTATTGTCTATTTTTTGAATTGTGGAAGATAGAATGAGGTAAGTGCTGGTGCTTAATTGGTCAGGTTCGAAAGAAAGCAGCCAGAGTGCTATGTCTTAGGTTCGCAACTAGCTTCCACTAGAAATATTAATATTTATAGCAACTTAGTTATTTTAATCAAAGTTATACATGAAATTGCCACAAGTAGGATCTAATCCACCACAAGAAGTGAATGTAGTAATAGAAATTTCTGCTGGAAGTGCTCCAGTGAAATACGAATATGATAAAGAAACACATATGTTGTTTGTAGATCGGTTTTTATGTACCAGCATGTTATATCCATGTAATTATGGATTTATACCACATACACTTAGTGGTGATAGTGATCCTTTAGATGTTCTAGTTTATAGTTCGCAACCGATTATCTCAGGAGCAGTAATTGTTGTACGTCCAATTGGTCTATTGATGACAGAAGATGAAAAGGGCAAAGATATAAAATTAGTTGCTGTACCACTAAAACAAGTAGATCCATTTTTGGCAAAAATTCATGACATAGATGATTTGCCTGATATGCTAAAAAAACAGATTGAGCACTTCTTTGAGCGATACAAGGATTTAGAAGAAGGAAAATGGGTGAAAATACAAAATTGGGATAATAAAGAGCGCGCGCAATTAGCTATTATGGAATGTGTAAAACGATATAATGACGAACTAAGTAAATCATAACGAGAGAAAGATAAGAAAAGTTTACTACACTAAACTTTTGATATATCCTTTATTCAGTTTGTTATTGTCTATACACTTAATGCAACTATAGCAAATAAAATATTGCAAATTACACATCTTATAGTTTATAGTTGCTTGGTAATGTATTACGTTAATCAACTATTTAGTGCTAATGAGGAAGAGGATGCTATGCAATACTATATTACTATAGTAGCCGTGATAATTTCATTATTTTCTGGTATGCAGTTATTTTACATTGATAAAACTTTAGCAGATTATATAGATCAACCAATAGCAACAGATAGTAGAATAAAGACTTTCGTGTACAACGAAAATGAGGTATTTCCAATCGTATTACATGGAGGTTATCAAACTGCAATAGAGTTTGGAAAGAATGAAAAAATACAATACTACTCTATAGGGAATAATTATGCATTGGATATTTCATTTGCAGATAGAACGTTATTTATAAAACCAATGGAAGAAAACGTCATTACTAATATGACATTAACAACCGATAAACGACGTTATTACTTCGATCTATTATCGAAAGCGAATTCGAATGTAATAGATCAAGATTTGGTGTATGCAATAAGGTTTTTCTATCCAGATGAAGCAGAAGATGTAATTACACCTCCCAAAGTACTCATCAATAATGAAGCAGACAAGCCAAGTATTCCAGTAATACAACCGTATAATTTTAATTATATTTCTACGGGAGAGAAAAAATTTATACCATCAACTGTATTTGATGATGGTATAAATACGTTTATACAATATGAAAATGGCATGACTAGTATACCTCAAATAAAAGTTTATTTGAAAAACAAAAAAATGGAAATAGTAGAACCAAAGAGAATAGGGGATTATGTAGTAGTAAACAGAATTGCAGATAAAATAGAGTTAATATATGGAAAAAATATGACTATTACAATCAATTCAATACCAAAGTATGAGAAGAAATGAGGATAATAACGAATTTTATTTTTAATAGAGCCAATAGAGTAAAAAATAATATAAAAAATGATAGGAGATAAAAATAACATATCACAATCCAATATAGATATCGATAAGCAGCAGAATGATTCTGTCGGCAATGCTACCGGCGTTACATCAAAAACTGGCACGAGAATTGTTTTAGTGGGGATTATCATTATTGCAATTTGCATTATGATCTATATACTTTTTTTTAGTGATAAAAACAAAGGTGAATCTTCTAATATCACAAAGAGTAAAGATGTTTTAGATAAAGAAGCATATAAACTCCAAGAGGAGGCAAGTGAAGTAACAAAACAACAAGAAGCAGATGTTGTTGCATATGAACAAACTAAGCAACACAATAAAACAAAGAAAATTGAATTACCTCCTCTGGAAGAGTCTGAGCCACCAGCACCACCCCCTCCACCCCCTCCTACTCCACCAGCTCCTCCACCTGTATCGATTATTGAGTCAAAACCACTGTTAGTTACTCAATCAAATCCTGTTGACTCTGTTAGTACTGATTCTTTTCCAGACATTGCAGATAAAAATGCAATAAAAGCATTAAGTCCAGAAGCAAAAAAAGCTGATGATACGCGTAAAAAAGCCCAAATCTTTGTTTTTGGATCTGGGAAAGGAGCATCAAGTAATCAAAATATTGATGATCTTAATTCAAAAACTAAAATTAATGGTGAAAAAGATGGAACAAGCCTCTCATCTAATAAAAGTAGTAAAAACTTAGCAGGCTATATGGGCTTTGATGGAGGTATCATTGAAGGTACATCTATTCAGGAAAGTAATGCAAATAAATCTACAGCAACGCAAGTAAAAAATTTAGATCGCACAGTGCTTGCCGGAAAAATAATTACAGGAGTCTTAGAAACTGCAATTAACACAGATCTCGCAGGATCAGTGCGCGCAATCATTACAAGAGATATTTATGCAGAGTATGGTAAAAATATATTATTACCGAAAGGATCAAAAATCCTAGGAAATTACGGCAATAACATCAAAGCAGGCCAAATTCGTGTCGAAATAATGTGGACTAGAGTGATTACGCCTCAAGGTATTGATATATCGATAGAATCGAAAGGCTCAGATATGTTAGGCAGAGCAGGAGTAGCTGGAGTTGTAGACTCCAAATTAAAAGAGAAGCTAGCAAATGCCTTTCTTACTTCACTTGTAATACCATATGCCACTGTAAAGCTATCTGGTAATAATGATCAAATCACTACTTCAAGTGGTGGGGGTAATAACAGTAGCACTACTGTGACAACTACCGCTGCAGCACAAGTATTATCAAGTGGTGCACAAAAATTTTCAGATATTGCAGCAGAATCGATCAATAGTAGTGCCTCGCTAACACCTACTGCTACTGTAGAACAAGGTACGAGAATTAATATCACAGTACAAAAAGATCTTATCTTCCCTATTGAAGCGGTGAAATTAATACAAAAACAGGATTATTAAAATGGCGAGTATTACTGCATTAGAAACATATTTAACCTCTTTGAATGAAATTTTTGTAGAAGATGGAGTAGCAGAAGTGTCAATAAATCGACCACAAGAAGTATGGATAGAAAAACGTGGTGATATGAGGCGTCAAGAAGTACCGCAATTAACATTTAACTATCTTATAGAATTATCTTCTTTAATAGCACGTTCAACAGATCAAATTATCACTCAAGAAAGACCATTATTGTCTGCGACTTTGCCAAATGGATTTCGTATCCAAATCGTTATTCCACCTGCATGTGAAGGTGGTACTATAGGTATGTCTATACGAAAACCAGCAACTATAAAACTAGATCTTGATGGATATGCTAAACTTGGAGTATTTGATAAAACAGCTATAGAAGAAAAAGAAGATACAGGAACAATCACATTAGCAAATTACCTAAAAGAACATAAGATTAAGGAATTTATACATAATGCTGTCCTTTTTAAAAAAAATATTATAGTCAGTGGTGGTACTTCTACTGGAAAAACAACTTTTTCTAATTCTGTGCTACGCTCCGTACCATCAGATGAAAGACTTATAACATGCGAAGATGCAAGGGAAATTGATCTAAGCTCACATCAAAATAGATTGCATCTTTTAGCATCAAAAGGTGGACAAGGTAGAGCACAAGTCTCAATACAAGATCTGATTGAAGCATGCTTACGTTTAAGACCTGACCGTATAATTGTTGGCGAATTACGCGGAGCAGAAGCGTTCAGCTTTTTGCGCGCAATAAATACTGGGCACCCAGGATCTATTTCTACACTGCATGCAGATACTCCGCGTATGGCGATAGAACAGATGAAGTTAATGGTAATGCAAGCTGGACTAGGCTTACCCCCAGATCAAATACGCGAATATATATTAAATGTAGTAGATATAATAGTGCAGCTTAAGCGAGCTGATAAGGGCAAAAGATTTGTTTCAGAAGTATATTTTAAAGGTTTTACTAAATTACAATAATTTATCATCTTATTTCATCATCTTATTTCACTCTGTTCCTTGATTTTGAACTTTATTTAATATTCTAGTTATTTAATTTTAAGTAGTGCAAAAGTATTAATGTAGTTCTATAAAAAATAGAAGCATATAATATAAATTTCCGCAAGAAGTAAGTTTTATATGATCTTCATATGTAGTTTTTGCAATACAGCTCCCGCTTTCTCTAATTAAATGAATTGTTAGATCATTCTAATATTATCTTCACTCCCTATTTTAGGATTTAATCTTGAGTATAATATAGCTTAGAAAACATAATATAACTTCATATATCAAGACTAACTCAATAAGCTAACTCAATAAAATTATTAAATAGTTAATTGAGATTTTATTTATTTCACCTTTTAATTTATTTCACCTTTTAAGATATCTTCAATTTTATTTTCTGCACTGTCTTTGCTATATTTATATCAAAAGAATTAGATTCAGCCAATTGATAGATTTTTATCTATATCTTCAGTGTATATATATAATTTTATATATCCTGATGAGATAGATCAGAAAGTAAAATACTTATACAGTATACAGTATTGTAAGTATGCAGTGTTTTATATAGATCATTTTTTATAGGAAGAGAAATCATATAAAAGATCTTTATTTGAGTGTAGTGAAAAAATAATAACGAAAAATGATAAAGGGCGAATAGACTAAAAAACCGATACTCAAAAATAATATTGAATCAATATAAATACTAAATAAATATCAAATAAATATCGAGATACTCGTTGAAACGCTCAATAAACTTGAGAAAGACAGAGTTATTTACAAATTCTACTTAACTTGCATATTATTCTTATAAGCTATAGTAGTATGGCAATAAAAAAAAGAGCTTGCCGAAACAAGCTCTTCTCATCAGAAACGACGCTTTCTCTAACAACAAAGTTGAAAGAAAGAACCCAACGCACAACCACCACATACAGACTTCTCATCACTATCATACATAGCTAAAGGTACCTGTTAAAGCATCAAAGTTAGTATCATTAATATCAGAAAAATTACCTATCTCAGTAAACTCTTTTGGTCCCGCTAGTGTATCAGCTGTATCACTTAAATACCTGAGAAGACCAGTATGAATTGTATTCCCCCCCACAGGAGTGCTTTGCGCATAAACAACTAAGAGAAAAAGATCATTACCACCCGTGTTAGCAGCAGTACTAAATGTTAATTTTGAGAAATCAGAGAGCTGTGGAGCCGTATTATTAAATACATTAGTACACTGTATAAACTGCCCTGCAGTTACTGATGATGGCTTAGCAGTATTACCATCGCAAGTAGCACTAAAAATCTTAGTAAGGGAAGCAGTCGCCGCTGTTACTGCTGTGAGTTTACTATCAGCAGCAGCAGAACCTGCTTTAACATTTACTGCATGCAATGCTGTAGCTTTAACAAACTGAAATGTATCTTTATTTGTGCCCTCTACATCATAACCGCTAATTGTGATTACACCAGTAGTTGTTTTGTTGTCTTTTATAGTAACTTGTGCACGTTGAGGTCCTGTTTGCGCTTGTGTTGGTATGGTGATAGTCAAATTTTGACTTGCTGCACCAGCTCCAGTAGTGATAGAATCGCCACCCACTTTAGATGTGTTAACAGCCGTTACATAAGTGGGTAGTCCTGTTGCTGTGGTTGTTATGCTTATATTAGCACCACCGGCATTTATTGTCTTAAGTGCAGTAGGGGCATTAGTACTAGTATCAAAGTCAACTGTTGTCTTAATACCACTACTAGCAGTAGCATTACCACCAATCGTTAAGGTTGTTAATGACTTAGAAGTACTACTATCTCCCACTTTTATAGTGTTAGCAAAAGATTTTCCAGGTCCTTGGTTTAATAAAACATTGAGTGTGCCTACTCCATTGGTCGTAATAGTGTGAGTCGTAGCCGCAACTGGATTAGTACCTAATATATTATAATTCAATACACCTGTATCTGTACCTGTACCTGTACTTGTATAAATCCCAGTGCATCCAACTTCTGCACTGCTCGCAGTACCAACATTTATATTTGCTCCACTTGGAAGTGATGATATAGCACAAGCGGTAGTACTACCTGATGATAGATTTACAGTTTTGATGGCGCTCTTGCTGATATAACTCAAATCAAAAGTGGTTGCGATACTTATGGAGTCAGTAATAGTAAGACTATTGAGATTCTCATATTGGGAAGAGACATCACCAACACCATTGACCATTTTAAATTTTACACTTAAATTATTAGTCGAAGCAGTAGCATTAGGGAATGTAATAAGATTTCCATCATTATTTGTCATAACATTACTACATGCAAATGAGACTGAGTTTGTAACGTTAGTTTGAAGCAAATTTGCTCCACTTAGAACAATAATGTGCTTCTGACAGGTTGTTTGTGTACTATCATTATAAATGATGCTCGCCGGAACTAAGCTTGTTATATTTTGTCCACTAACTACTGCTGCTGTCAAGTTAAGATCAATCATAGTAGCAGTAGCATTGAGGAAACCATTATCAGTATAATCATTAGTATAATCGGGGAGTAAGCCATCTATAAATATAGTAGAATTACTGCTATCAGCAAGAGTCAGCTCCAAAGTGTTTTTTATTGGAGTGAGATAAGTGTGTTGTACAGAGTGAATCGTTATATTGCCAGTGATAGTAGCAGAAGTAATATTTAAACCCGCTGTAAAAGTCTGTAATTGTGGCGAGGCATTGTGCTCAAGCACATCGACATTACCAAGCTTAAAATTAGTGATGTAATTCAGAGTCACTTTCCCTCCTGACTTATCTAACAATAACTTTAAATCATTAATGTTATTAATACCATTCAAAGTTACATTTTTTCCCGAGGAGTTTTGAATTGCGAAAATATTCGACCAGCCCCAGGCATTCAATATTAGGTCATCATTATTTTGAAACGTGACCACTCTTAAATTTTCTAGTGTCACGGGCACAGCGACAGCAGCAGTAGAAGTAAAATTGCTCAAGAAAGTCACTAAAGACAGTGCTGTGACTGATGGTGCGCTTGTAGCACTAATTCCAATTATCTTACCACCACCAAAGCCAGCATCGACTAGAAACTCAGTTCTTCCAACTGATGAGGCAGATTGAGCCTTAATATGGCCATTACCCGTTGCCAAGGGTAACTTTACAATTTGTACTTGTGGGGAGGAATAATCAAAGCTACATGTGTTATTAGCTTGATTACACGCAACATATACCCAACATGCAACAACGCTGTTGATATACCTACATTCACCATTCGGTTCTTGAAATTTAGCAGAGTTTTTTGCCTTATAAACCTCGGGATCAAGCATACCAGTTGGTGATATATCACTCTCAATACCAGTAGTAGCCCACCACGGAAATAATGGCTCATACTTTATGAAATTTTGAGAAACACCCAGCACATAATCTGAGCAGAATACTCCCTGCAACCCAGATGCTGGAATAATCTTATCTAAAATTTTGATGTTCTTTAAGTTACCAGCAGAATTAATGTTATATACTTGATTGTTATAACCTATCATAATAAACCCTTCAAATTAATTGAATAATTAATAAAAATTCCTATCAACACACACGTGTAAATAAAATCCCTCAGTAGCAAAATTCTGATACCATTTATCAGAAAATATACATACTGAGTTCACATTATTAACATACTATAATAAATACATCAAACAGAAATTTAAATTATATGGAATTTGATTATTTGTATTTAAAATTTTTATCTACAAATAGTGAATATACGATTATAGCTACAATCTAATATCCGAGAGTTAATACTTGTTGTATCATATTTGTGTAAGTCTGATACAATCAATTTATATTATATTATATACTACTCATCCTACTCATCCTGCTGTGTCATCTATCACTTTATTTATATAATTATGTAAAAAGAGCTTCTTATCAATCTTGTATAAATTCAGTATCTGAACGTATTTAAAAGTACTAAAAAACATGAAAAATTTAGTTGAAATATTGTTACCTATCGCCGCATCACATTCTTTTGTTTATCAATTACCACTTAATTTCGAGCAGAACATAGAGCAATATAAAGTTGGAGCATTTGTTAAGGTGCATTTTCGCAATAAGCTAATGTACGGCATAATTTGGAATACTAATCCAAAAGATTATAAAGAATGTGTAAATTATAAAAAAATAGATTCTTTAGTTCTAGTATTAAAGCCATTGGAAAAAAGTGTTATAGAATTTATGAAATATTTTGCAGATTATAATATCACTCCGATTGGGATGGTTTTAAAAATGATAGTACCTATGACAAGCGCGCAGATTGATAAAATTATTGATAAATTAAATTCAGTTAATCAAAATCAGTATCACTCTCCACAAGCAGATATAATAGATAAACTTTTGTGCAATGATAAAAGTGATTGTAATCAAAATACAACATATTGTTTACCAAAATTAACTGAAAAACAGGCGCATATAGCACAAAAAATCAACACTAATACCAAAAAATATAGCGTCTCTGTATTACATGGGATAACAGGCTCGGGTAAAACAGAAGTTTATCTTTGGTTAGCTATGAGTATTTTAAAATCTGGTGGACAGGTCTTGATAATAGTGCCAGAAATAGTACTGACTACACAGCTAATAGACAGATTCAAAAAATATATTTCTACAGATGAGATAACTCAGTGGCATTCATCATTAAGTCCAGCAAAGCGAAGAGAGATTTGGAGTAATATTAATCGTGGTGAACATAATTTTATTGTAGGAGCGAGAAGCGCATTATTTTTACCATTTAAGAATTTAAAAATGATAATTATTGATGAAGAGCACGATATATCGTTAAAACAAGAAGATAGAGTCAATTATCATGCAAGAGATATGGCTATAGTACGTGCTAAAATGCAAAATATACCGTTATTGCTAATTTCAGCTACTCCATCTATTGAAACGTTATTTAATGTAGATCGTGGTAAATTTAATTACTATTGTTTACATGAAAGATATGGTGGGATCCTTACTCCACAAGTACAATTAATTGATATTCGTACTTTAAATAAAGAGAATAGACAAAGCACACAGCAAATACATGAATTATCACGTAAAGCAATCATCAAAACAATTGCAAAGAATAAACAATCACTAATCTTTATTAATAGACGAGGATATGCTCCCACTATATTTTGTACAAAATGCCTTAACAAATTTAAATGTCCCAATTGTAGTGCACACTTAGTATATCATAAAATTGAGAACAAAGTGCAATGCCACTACTGTGGCTATAGGATAATGTACACTAATAGATGTCATATGTGTAAAGAAGAGAATTGTCTTGTCTTACTTGGTCATGGTGTTGAGAGAATAGCTGAAGAAGTCCAAATTTTCGCTCCTTCAGCGCGAATTTTTGTTATTACAAGTGATACTATCAATACACACAGTAAAGCACAAGATGCAATAAGAAAAATATCAAATCGTGATATAGATGTAATCATTGGTACACAAATGATTACAAAAGGATTGCACTTTCCATACCTTGAATTGGTTGTGGTAGTAGATGCCGACCCCAATGTATTGGGTGGTGATATACGTAGTCTCGAACATACTCATCAGATATTGCATCAGGTTATGGGGCGAGCTGGTCGAGATAAAGAGCGCGGTACAGTGCTGATTCAAACTACACATCCAAATAGTCAATTACTACTATCAGTTATTAATAATGATGTGATGAGCTTTACCAAAGCTGAATTAAAAAGACGTCAAGAAGCTTTTGTACCTCCATTTGCACGACTTGTTTCAATCAATCTTATTTCTTATAATGAGCAAATGCTGATAAAATTTTCTTATCACTTGGTTAGTATTGCACCAATGCAAAATGAAAAATTCACCATTCTTGGACCAGCGCCAGCACCAATGTATTTTTTGAATAAAAGATATCGTTATCGTATTATTGTAAGAGCGAACAAAGATATCAACATACAAAAGCTAGTTAAAGCATGGATTAATAAATGCGATGTTCCAAATGCAATTAAAATACGATTATATGTAGATCCATATAACTTTATGTGAATTTTCTTCAATTTTATATATTCAAAACTACAATTAGATATTTAATTGCACCTTTACACATTGGAATATTTATAATATGATCCCCGTTATTTGATAATGAATATGTTGAATGTATGAATGCAAGAAGTTTTCTTAGTTTAGCAGTATCCATTTTCTTAGTTTTATATACTAACTGCTCTGCTGCGTACTCACAAGATATTTATTTGACTGGCGAAGCTTTAGAGAAGTTTTACAAACAACAAACGGGACAAATGGTACTTGGAGAGCAGCAAAATACACAAAGCCAATACGAGCAGATGATAGTGGATAAATCAGAAAAACAAATGGAGAAAGCTACACAAAAAGAGGCGCATTTGCATTATAAATCATATATAGAAAAGCAGTTAAAGACAGATGTAAAGCTTTTCAATTTATATCAATCTGTAGCGCTACAAAATATCGAAATTCCACAGTCTGTAATAAAACCAAAACAACGATTAGCGTTACCAATATCTGAAGAGCAGGATAAAAAAGATGTAGCTTATACTCCCAAAGATACACCAAAGAATGTACTAAATTTCGCTATTTCTGCTGAATATCCACCTTTTGAATACAAAGATCATTTGGGTCAACTTCACGGCTTTGATATAGATCTAGGTGAGATGATTGCAAAAGAGCTAGGAATGCGAGCCGAGTTCCATGATATGCGATTTAGCACTATATTACCATCATTGAATAGTGGTATGACAGATGCAGCAATTTCTAGTATTACCATAAATAAAGATAGAGAGAAGATGTTTGATTTCTCTGATCCTTATTACGAAGAGAGCATGTCGGTTCTATTTCTCAAAACATCTCCTATTACTTCATTAGATAAAATGGATAGCAAGAAGATTGCAGCTCAACTTGGCAGTACTATGGAGATCTGGCTTAGAGATAATTGCAAAAAATGCGCTTCCATTATTGCGATGGATACTAATCCACAAGCTGTGGAAGCATTAAAAACCGAGCGCTTGGATGGAGTTCTTCTTGATTCTGTACAAGCATCTACTTTCGTTAAGAAGAGTACAAATTTTGCATACGCATATATTGCTCAATCTGGCTTAGGATATGGTGTTACATTTAAAAAAGGCTCACCTATGAAAGAAAAAGTTAACACTGCTCTAAGGGCGTTAGAAAAAAGAGGAGAAATTGAAAAATTGAAGAAAAAATACACTCTTCAAAATAAGGAATAATTCAATGGATCAATGAGGTTGTTTTGATGTTTTGGGATAGTGCTTTGTTTATAATGAGTGGCGTGAGCGTGACTCTTACATTACTTGTTGGCAGTTTAATACTGGGACTCGCGCTTGGAGTGATTTTTGCGATCTTCAGATATAATTATGCAGGGACTGGCTTTGTAATATTTATAAATAGGGTAATCTCTGTAATAAGAGGTACACCTTTGATATTACAATTATCTTTTGTTTATTTTACATTACCCAGCGCAATAGGACTGAAACTTGATATAGTTGCCACAGGTATACTGACTTTCGGAATTAATAGTTCAGCATACATTGCTGAAATTCTTAGAGCAGGAGTTGAAAGTATTGCGAAAGAACAATTCGAAGTGTGTAAAACATTGAAAATATCAAGATACTATATGTGGAAAGATATCATATTGCCACAAGTGTTGAGAAATATACTACCAACTCTTATAGGAGAGATTATATCTTTAACGAAAGATACATCAATTATAGCAACAATTGGAGCAATGGATATAATGCGTTCCGCGCAGATCGTTGCTGCCTCACAATTTACCTATTTTATGCCGCTATGTATAGCGGGGGCTTATTACTATATGTTAATTCTTGCTATCGAATACTGTGGCAAATTGTTAGAGAGAAATATGAGTTATGCTAAAAATCAATAATATTTTTAAAAACTATCACGAACATGTAGTTATTAATGGGATAACTTTGGAGGTCAAAAAAAATGAGATATTAGGCTTAGCTGGATCATCTGGCAGTGGTAAAACAACTTTACTCAGATGTATACAAAAACTGGAAAATATTGATTCTGGTAGTATTGAATGCAATGAGGAGACGGTATTTATGTTTCAGGACTTTCAGCTGTTTCCTCATATGAATGTGATGCAAAATTTACTTTATGCACCACTATTAAATAATATAGAAGGAGCTGAGAATAGCGCTATGAGCTTTTTGAAAAAGCTTAATATAGAGGATAAGGCAAAATTCTATCCATCACAACTCTCAGGAGGGCAAAAACAAAGGGTAGCATTAGCTAGAAGTTTGATGATGCATCCATCGCTATTGTTATGCGATGAACCTACTTCTGGATTAGATGTAGCTACAATTAATGATGTTGTCACATTGCTTGTTTCTGTTAAAAACATGGGTGTAACGATGATCATAGCATCACATAATTTAGATTTTTTATTACAAATTTCAGATAGAATAGTGTTAATCAAAGATGGTACTATAGCAATTGATATATATGTTCATAACACTAAAGATCCATTAAATTTTTTACAAAAACATTATTAGATAACTAATTGCTTTTTTGAGTCTAAATTGTAGTTTTTAGATAATGATTTTTATAAAAAGAAAGCTTACAAAGAAGTGAGTTTTTTGAAATTTATGCAAGATGCTACAGATTTGTGAGTAAATATAGATACACTCTACGCTTTCTTTATATCGCGTGATTTAAATGTGCTGATTTTGCTCCAAATTTGAAATAGATTTGAAGGTTTTGTGAAAGAATTTCTTTTTTATGATAATTTCTCTCATCTTAATAAAGCAAGTATTCTCTTAGATTTGATATATATATATATATCTAAGATAAGCGTCGCTTCTTTTTATGGGTAATAAAAATACATATACTCAATATTTTAAAGAGATAATCATTATTTTTCTTTACCGAATCTACGATTTCTATTAGAAAAATCTAACAATGCGTTATCTAAGTCATCGGTAGTGAAGTCTGGCCATAATTTTTTGGAGAAATATAGCTCGGTATAAGCTAAATGCCATAACATAAAATTACTTATTCTTTGTTCGCCACCAGTTCTTATTAATAAATCAGGATCTGGAATATTAGGTTCTCTAATAAATTGATCAAAATAGTCAAGTGGCAAATTTTTTGAGATGTCTATAGATGCTTTAG
The DNA here is from genome assembly GCF_021811825.1 of Candidatus Anadelfobacter sociabilis. Lineage (GTDB taxonomy): Bacteria > Pseudomonadota > Alphaproteobacteria > Rickettsiales > Midichloriaceae > Anadelfobacter > Anadelfobacter sociabilis. The sequence goes on from NZ_JAJBJC010000018.1 coordinate 18,890, forward strand.
AATTGGAGTTTTTTGCATATTTGGCTATCATTTTATTTGCTGCATATCTAATATGATCTCGTCCACTATAGCTTATAGCAAGAATCAGAGTCATTCCAGTATGATTTTTGGATTTTATTCTAATCTCTTTCATTAAATTTTGTATCTCAAGACTTAGTTTTTGATGATTGCCGATAAATAATATTCTAATATTATTCTTCATAATTTTCTCAATATCACTTATCAAATAGCTTCGTAAAATACTCATCAATTGATAGACCTCATTTTGAGATCTATTCCAATTTTCTGAGGAAAAAACGAATAAACTCAAGTATTTTATTTTTGATAATTGACACCACTCTATTATAGCTTCAATGTTTTTTACACCAGCTTGATGACCAAATGTTCTTGGTAATTTTCTTTTTTCTGCCCAACGACCATTACCATCCATAATAATTGATAAGTGTAATGGAATATTGACTATAGGTACCATAGGAGTATTGGGAAATAAATTATATTTTATATAATACGCAAAACAACACTTATACACACAACAAAATATGCAATCATAAAATTATAGATCAATCATTCTATTATGTGCTTTCTATATTATCTAAATTCACAACCTTTATAGGTACTTTTTACTCTTATATTTCTGGCGCATTTTATTAGCAATATAGTTTGAAACTAATTTACTACTATCACCCCCCAATCGCTCTATCTCCTTTGCAACAGAAGATGCAACAAAATGACCTTTATTTGCTGGAATAAATAAAGTTTCTATACTACTATTTATTTGATGATTAATATACGACATTTTGAATTCTAGCTCAAAATCGCTTAGTGCCCTAAGTCCGCGTATTATTATATATATATTATTTTTATATGCAAAATCTACAAGCAATCCATCAAAAATCACAACATCATAATTTAAGATATCAGTATTATTTAATTCAACATTAGTAATTTCTAAACGTTCTTCTAATGTAAATAAAGTAGCTTTTTCTGAAGCACTAGAGATGCCTATTGTGATGTGATCAAAAATTTTTGAAGCACGCCTTATAATATCAATATGACCAAATGTAATAGGATCAAATGTACCAGGATATATCGCTTTTCTATACATTGTATAATTATTTTACCAGACTTATATTTGTATATGTAATAGTGCTTTATGATACTAACGCTTCTGATCTGCGCACATATAATGGGCTAAAAGCATAATTATCTATGCTATATACACAGCAGTGAGGTAATCTATTATATATCCTTTCTATTGCTATACGCACAAGATCAGAAGCATCTGGATATAAAGTAAAAAAATTGAAGTACCACTCATATGTCTCAAGAATATCGCTGTATGGTAAAATTCCACAAAAGATTTTATCGCGACTCAGTACCTTTGTACTGAGAATCTTTTTTATCACATCTTCTTTAAGAATAAAAATTTCTCCTAATTTTACTATAGAATGCGTTTCAACTTCATATGTAAATTGTTGAAGATATAATTCATGTTTGCTAGCAGGTAAAACTACATTAATAATAAACGACTTTTTCTCTTCTAACAATTTTTGTTTATGTTTGTATACATAACTATTTGCTATTAATTCCATAGTAGTCACAGGAATAATTTTTACAGATATATTATGTGTGCTTTTTTGGGGGGAAGGAAGAAAGTTGATATTATTTTTATCCTTATTGCCTGACGAATTATGTCCGCAATCCGATTGCGCACTGCTACTTCTCTTTCTTGCTTCAATTGTTTTATACCTTGCTTGAAGTTTTAGAGCACAGCAAATACCTTGAAGAGCAGACATACCTACACGTACACCGTTAAATGTACCAGGTCCATTTGTAATAAGAATATGTGTAATATCACAATACGTGCTACCGTCTTTTTTTAGTACTTCATCAATAATATCTAATAGTGTTTCAGCTTGATGGTGAGGGTGCAATTCAGATGAATATGTTTGAAGCTTAAGATTAGATAAATTAATAATCTTATTAGATTGTGTTTTTATACGCATGTTACATCTACTGATGGATACATAACCATTATTAACACAAGTGTCTATTGCTAATATTACATTTTGTTTCTGCATCAATTTTTATAAAAACTAACAAATATCTCAAAAATATGCTCAGATTGTACAGATTTTTAACAAAAAATTCTAGTTCTTTTTGTTGTATACAACAACTCCAATTGAAATTTACATATGATTATTTATATTCCAAGATATGGAAATTTTATTACAATTAAATCATTCATACATAATGCATACTATATTAATATATTTTCACTGT
>NZ_JAJBJC010000176.1 GCF_021811825.1 Candidatus Anadelfobacter sociabilis
CTTCAGGAGATATCTCTTTTTCATATGTTTTTTTTACGGAAAGTTCTCTATCTGTAACATTTTCCTCTTTTGTTATATTTAGATTTTGCGAATGTTGTAAATTCAATTCGTCAGTCTTCATATCATATGTTTTTATAGATTTTTCCAAAACATCTAATTTATTCATTATTTCATCTTGTCTATGTTGCAACAACTCTATTTCACCATGCATTGCTTGTATTTGTTTTATCAATTCATCGTAGTCGCTAGTATCTTGCGAATTATATTTTTTAGTTATAATGCTATCAGAATCAGTGCGAGAAAAATTAATGTTTTGATAATTCTCTAGTGCTAGTATTGTTCGCGTTTGTATTACCGCCGATGATACAACAAGGACAACAAAGAAGATAAATATAAAAAAAATCTTGAAATTACCAAAATCTTCTATCTTAATCCTCATAATTTTGCTCCGTAACAAGTGTAATTCCATATAATATGTGCAAAATTTATTATTTTTAACTTATGTGCTTATACAAAAAATCAACTTACAAGTAAATTTAATACTATCACTTGTATTAAATAAAAGTTTTTCTATTATATCACAACAGAAATGTTATTTTTATTTTACTGGTATCTTATGTATGTTGATAGAAGTGAACACAAAATAGAAAATATAAAGCAAATTACCTTACTTGCAGGAGAGGGATTATTACCACTGCACATATATGAAGAATGCTCTAAAAGAGGTATATCTTGCAACATTATAGGTATAAAAGATTGTATTTCAGTAGAACTATTTGAGCAAAACAAAATAGAGTACGATGTGCTACCTATTTATTCAGTTAGTAAAATACTAAAAAAACTTCATTCATTTAATACACAGTATGTGACATTAGCAGGACGAGTCAAAAGAATTAACATATCTAAACTACTATTTGATGTAAAGGGTATTAAGTTATTCTATAAAATAGCACGAAAAAACATGTCGGATAATTTTCTCCTCTCTAATATTCTTCATTTTCTTGAAGACGAAGGATTTCATATTATTCCAACAGAACGAATAGTGAGTGACCTCATAGTGCAAAAAGGGAATATTGTTGCTGGGAAAATTCAGATCTCTAATTCTACAATACAGGAGATTGATAAAGGATTTGAAATATTAACTAGCATTGCTCAATTTGATATAGGACAGGCATTAGTAATACAATCAGGTTTGGTTTTGGGAGTAGAAGCAGCAGAAGGTACTAATGAGTTGATTAAAAGATGTGGTAAAATACAACAGCAAGATTGTAAACCACCTATATTAATTAAAATTTGTAAACCAAATCAAGATAAAAGAATAGATCTACCATGTATAGGGTCATATACTATAGAAATGTTACATCAAAATAATTTCATGGGCGTAGCTCTAGAAGCTGGATTTTCTCTTATATTAGAGCCAAAACTAACTATATCAAGGGCAAGCGAGTTAAATATCTTTATATATGGCATTTGATTTTTGAATATTGTAAAAAACTTTTGTAACAAAATATGATATTGAATAATAAGCTTGTAATTTGTAAAAAAAAATGCCAAAAGGAAAAATATTTCTCATAGATGGTTATGCATTTTTGTTTCGTGCATATTATGCTTCTCCACACCTCATCTCTCCTGATGGAGTTCCTATAGGTGGTGTAAGTGGTTTTATCCAAATGATATTTAAATTAATTGAAAATCGCAATATAGAGCATATTGCTGTAATTTTAGATAAAGATAGTAGCAAAGATACGATACGCCATAAAATATTCGATAACTATAAGGCTAACCGTATAGCACTTCCACAAGATCTTATTGTGCAATTCAAAATAATACGCGAAGCTCTACAAGCATTTGGAATAAAGTATATAGAACATTCTGGAATAGAGGCTGATGATATAATAGCTTCATATGTAAAATTCGCAAAAGAGTCTGGTATTGCAGTAGAGATTGTATCATCAGATAAAGATCTATTTCAACTTATAGATGAAACACAACAAATTTCTATGTATGATCCAGTAAAGGATATAGAAATTACTCATGAAATAGTGCAACAAAGATTAGGTATTTTTACTACACAACTGTGTGATT
>NZ_JAJBJC010000019.1 GCF_021811825.1 Candidatus Anadelfobacter sociabilis
ATGCGAGCTTAAGAACTTTTTTTCTAAATTGAACAGAATATCTCATCTATTCCACACCACTTCAAAACCACATCCTATCATAAATCATAATCCAATCCTATCACATTTTTATCCAATCTTAGATATAATTGAAATAAGTGCATATAACTTTACATCAAAACTTAAATAATGCTATACACTTATGTGTAAGAGATATTTCGAATTATATCACACATTATGTGTATACTTAACTCTATTCAACGCCATTAAGTCAATTTGAAAGTACGTCATATTGGAGATTGGAAGAGGTCAATAGTACAACATCAAATTAAGTAAAATATATTTATAAAATACCAGAGCATAGATAGATATAACTAAATTAGAGATACATAAAACTTCCTCTTTATGCAAAAATGCACAGAAGTTCATATGAAAAACAGCAAGTAGACAAAATCCTCTCAAGTTAATTTGATTATATGGTACCAAATCATATCAATATAAGAACAAGTTACCTATCAGAGAGCAATTTATAACAGATACAGGTATATAAAAAGTTGAAAAATAACTACAATAAAATTCAAAACAAATGAACTGCTAACACTCTCCATTAGTTAGTATAAATCTAGCACAAAGCTTCAGAGAGAAACCCCTTCTATACAAACTATTCCATCAAAAACAACACCGATTGCAAGAATTAATTACTGATTATTATTCATATAATACAAAAAGATTCAACAAAAAAGATAAATTTGTGATAACACAAATAAAAAGCAATTGATATATAATCGCAATTTTTTAATATCCGTATTTTACATAACATCAAAAATACCAGTAAAATTTTCACTTTTTCTCTGGTCTTCGGTGACTATATGTTCAGAGTTGGAGAATAATTCTGATATTTTTTTCCCTCTTTTATCAGCTATAAATTTAGGATAATTAATTGAAGTAAGCCCAGCCATAGCAGAAGCAAGCATACTATAAGGATTAGTTGAGCCAATCGATTTCGCAACAACATCACGTATACCCAAAACTTCAAATAAAGAACGAATAGCACCACCAGCAATAATTCCCGTTCCAGCTGAAGCAGATTTCATAATAACCTTACCAGAACAAAATTTAGAAATCACATCATGATGCAAAGTACGTCCATTACGCAATGGAATTTTTACCATAGCCTTCTTCGCAGCATTACTAGCTTTAGATCGCGCATCTGTCACTTCTGCTGCTTTCCCTATTCCCACGCCAACCCTACCACGCTTATCTCCTACAACTACCACAACAGAAAAACGAAATCTACGACCACCTTTTACTACCTTTACACAACGCCCAACGTAAACTAACTTCTCCGCTAATTCAATGTTTTGCTCTCTTTTACTAAATTTTGCCATTTTATCTTATCTCTTTTGTTTCTATATAACTTATATAGCTAAAATACCCATCTTTCTAAATACACTATACTCCAGATATAATAACCACCAATTACGAATTTCGTCTTAACTAGTATTTTATTTTAATCAACATCAAAATACTAAAAGCTCACCAACTTATATTACAACAAGAGTTGTAATACTAAAACCTTCACTCATACAATTAATCCATTCAATCTAGCAGCCTCTGCTATAGCCTTTACACAACCATGATATGCATATCCTCCTCTATCAAAAATTACCTTAGTCACGCCCACTGCTATAGCCCTTTCTGCTACAGATTTTCCAAGAGCCGTTGCTATAGTAACATTACATCTACTATTAGTCGTTACACCATTAGCTGATACTTCCATAAACTTATTGCATGAATCACCTTGCGTCGATACAGAAAGAATAGTATGACCCTTAACATCATCTACGATTTGCACATACAGATACTTATTAGACTTAAACACCGTCAACCTAGGTAACCCTTTAGAAACTTTTTTTAGCTTATAACGCACCCTAGAAGCGCGCCTATCAAATTTATTAATTCTTAAACCCATAACAAACACCAAACATAAAACATAAAAAACTAAAACGGTTTAACATCCAGAGATCTTATTTTTCAATGATATTGAATTATATTTTTCTAAACATATTTTATAAATTTATGATCGATTATCAACAATTCACTAATAAATAATTCTTGAAATAACTGTTATTAAGGTATAACAAACACGCTACTTCTTTTTACCTTCTTTACGTATTACTACTTCATCAGAATATCTTATGCCCTTCCCTTTATAAGGCTCTGGCTTCCTCAAACTTCTGATTTCTGAAGCAACGCGACCTACTAATTCTTTATCATACCCAAAGACAGATATGGATGTAGGCTTTTCACATTTAATAATAATACCTGGCGGTACAGCATAAACTATATCATGACTATGACCAAGATAAAGTGTAAGAAAATTATTATCAACTGAAGCCTTGTAACCTACACCAACAATCTCCAAGGTTTTTGTAAATCCAGAATGTACACCAAGAACCATATTAGAAACGATACTTCGTGTGAGCCCCCACCTTGCACGCGCTTCTATAGAAGTAAGAAAAGCATCTTTAACCCTGAAAATTATTTTACCAGCAACTTCTTCCTTGTTTGTGGAAACTTGTAGATATTCACAAGAAAGCATATGAGCGATAACAAAATCCATCTTACCGTGCTTTCCTTCTACAGATATCTTACTATTTTCAGTATCCAAAAAAACTGACACACCATTAGGTACAAGAATTGGTACCTTTCCTACTCTAGACATACAAAAATACCGCAACAAACAAAAATTACTTCTAATAAGAATATATACTACAAGCCCAACCTAATATCAAATGCTTATCAAAAAATTTAGATAAAGCGTACATACATTCCTAGAAGCTAGAATAAAAAGTCAAAATAAGCAATATACATACCATGATCAATAAAATAAAAACTTTTTATAACTTTTAAAAAACTTCAAACAATAACTCACCACCAACATTTTGTAATTTTGCATTCTTCTCAGAAAGAACGCCTTTTGATGTAGATAACACGTACAAGCCCAGCCCTTTATGACTCCTAAAAATTTTATCCACAGTTTTATATAACCTACACCCAGGTTTAGAAAGCAACTTCAAAGACTTAATCACCGGACGACCACGATAATATTTTAAGTCAATCTTTGCGAGATGCACACCTTTACGCTCCTCAAATACATCATAATCCTTAATATAACCTTCAAGTTTTAATGTATCTAAACAACTTTTGATAAAATTAGATATAGGTGTAACGACAAAATCATGCCTAGCCTTCTGACCATTTCTAATTCTAGTCAAAACATCAGCAAGTAAATTATTCATCGACATAGATATTTTTCTCTCAAAATTACGGATAAAAACAAAATCTCAATTAAAACGAGATAGAAAATAAATTAAAAAACAAAAATCCCCTCTAACTACTAAGTAATTAACCAACTAAAAGTAGTTATAAAATGTCATAAATCAACTACCAACTAGCTTTCGTCACACCAGGTAAAAGTCCACATGAGGCTAACTCGCGTAAACAAAGCCTTGAAAGTTTAAACTTTCTATAATAGCCACGACTTCTCCCTGTTATCAAACACCTATTTCTAATCCTAGTACTACTACTATTTCTAGGAAATGAAGAAAGTTTTTGTTGAGCAACAAATCGCTCAGCCATCGATAAAGTTTTATTATATATGATATCCTTTAACTCCTTTCTCCTATTCATATAAAGAAGAGCCAAGCTAATCCTCTTATTATTTTTTCTAACACTGCTCTTTTTAGCCATATTCAACTATATAGTATTAATCTTACTTAATAAATTCAATAAATAAAAACAAACAAAATGTATAAAACTACAAGTTATAAAACTAAAGCTCACACTAATTATAAAATGGAAAATCAAAAACTTCTAACAAAGCCTTAGCCTCTTCTCTAGTCTTAGCTGTGGTGACTATAGTTATATTCATTCCACGCACCTTATCTATTTTATCATAGACTATTTCTGGAAATACTATTTGTTCCTTTAAGCCAAAACTAAAATTTGCCGCTGCATCAATTTGTGTTAAGTGAAATCCTCTAAAATCCCTCACAGAAGGAAGTGCAATATTCACAAGTCTATCAAGAAACTCATACATAATATTAGATCTCAAAGTCACCCTACACCCTAACACATCACCAGCACGCAATTTAAACGCTGCAATAGATTTCTTTGCTCGAGTCAGTGCTGCTCTCTGACCTGTAATTAACATCAATTCATTAACACACTTATCAGCAATTTTTGGATCTGATGCCGCTTCTTTTATTCCAATGCTTACAGCTACTTTAAGAATACGCGGAATCTCCATACGATTTTTATAACCAAATATTTTCATTAATCTTGAACATCCCTCATCAAGATAAAACTTCTTCAATCTTGCTATATAAATAGCATTAGGAAGACCATCTTCACATAGTTGAGTAGAGGCAGAATTTTCATCTAAAAAAGCATCAACACAAGAAGCGCCTAATGATTTCATTTCAGTTTTTTTTGAATTAGCACTACTCTTACTGCTATTATTATTATCAATCTTCTTTTTCATTTTGTACCAAAACTAAAAAACTTACACTTTCACAAATAAAAAATAAAAACTCAATTCACAACTCCCCACACACATAATCCTACTTTTCAAATATTTTTTTGAACATATTTTTTCAAAGAAAATAATCAAAAACCTTTAAACTGTGCTCAGTTGCTCACCAGAACTCTTTGAATATCTCACCTTTTTTCCGTCTATAATTCTATAACCTATCTTTGTAGGTATAAAAGTTTTTGGATCACTGTGCAACACATTAGAAGAGTGTATTGGATATTCTACCATGTCATTATCACTTAAACTAATTTTAGACTTTTTACGCTTCTTGCGCATATTTACGCCTTGAATAATGACCTTAGATTCCCTGAGCATAACTTGCAAGATCACACCTGTAGACCCCCTGTGATCTCCAGATATAACAATTACTCTATCCCCTTTTTTAAATTTAGATTTAATCATAATAATATTATAATACCTCTGGAGCTAATGATATAATTTTCATAAATCCTCTGGAGCGTAATTCCCTAGGAACTGGACAAAATATACGCGTACCAATAGGCTCTTTTTGTTTATTAATTAGCACAACAGCATTATGATCAAACCTTATATAACTGCCATCTGCTCTACCTACTTCTTTCTTGACACGAACCACAACAGCTCTATGAACTTCTCCCTTTTTAATTTTACTATGAGGAACTGCTTCCCTGATAGAAACAACAATTTCGTCTCCAATACTCGCACTCTGCCTACCAGAGCCACCAAGCACTTTCATACAACGCACTTTTTTCGCGCCAGAATTATCCGAAACATCTAAAACTGTATACATTCTAATCATATAAATACAAAAAAACTCCTCAATGCAAAAAACAGCACCCCATACAATCAACTCACAGCGAAACACTAAAAAAACTCATCAAGCATAAATTATCAACCACAAAATTAGTCATAGCATCAAATATCAACAACACAAAATAATCAATTAATAAAATCAATTACCCTAAAAATTATATATCACACATTCTCATCATCAAATACATATAACCTACAGTGATATACACATATCGATTAGTATATATATGAAATTACACAATCATTCAACTTTTTTTATTTATAAAAAATCTTTTCACAAAATCAAATGACAATCCATCGCTTAGTTTTGGATATAGGTCGAGATTCAACAATAACAACTTTGTCTCCATCTCTATATTTATTCTCTGGATCATGTACCGCATACTTAGTAGAAAGTCTTATAGACTTACCATATTTTGGATGTTTCACTATTCTCTCAACCGAAACATGTATTGTCTTATCACATTTCTTACTTGTAACACATCCCTTTAAAATTTTTTTAGGCATTTATAAATTCTCCAAATAAAAATCTTTAAATAAAAAACATAACATAATTTTCAAAATATAAAATAAGCGAGTAAAAAATATACACTTATCATCACAAATAAACACACAACAGAAGAGTTTACAATCCGTAAAATCTACTAAAAAGGCTAATCCTTACACGTTATAGATATTTCAAAAAACAAATAAATTTTTAGATAATCTCTAAACAACATAAAAACCTATATAAATCGCAGAATATTAAACAATCTTCACATGTAATTCACTTTTTTTTCGTTAATTACGGTCAACAAACGTGCGATTTGTCTACGTAAATATTTTATACTCGGAGACTTACTATTCGATACACGCGCAGCAAAAATATCTTTTTTTAATACCAACACCATCTCAAGTAATTCGTTACTATCGTTTTTTCTCAATTCAGCTATCTTAATTTTTTTCATCTATAACTACCAATCTAGTAATAACCAATTTATAAAAAATAAACAAATAAAATAATTTAATGATTTTTGATATTTAGAAAATCTTCAAATTTTGAATTATTATTAAATTATTTAAAAATCATGAAAAACAACAACACATAACAATAATTATGAAACACAAATAAAAAATTGCTATATCTCTACACAAATATTTTATAATCAATAAAAAATCTCATGCAAGCTCAATGCTTTTTATACACTTAGTCTTAATGGGTAGTTTCGCTGCAGCTCTTTCAAAAGCACTGAAAGCTTGTTGTTCTGTAACACCGTCTAATTCAAATAGAATACGACCAGGTTTAACTCTAAACGCCCAATACTCAACGCTACCCTTGCCACTTCCCATACGTACATCTGCAGGTTTCTTTGAAACGGGAAGATCCGGAAAAATTCTAATCCATAAATTTCCTTGCCTTTGCAAAAACCCCCTTATCGCTTTTCTAGCTGCTTCTATTTGGCGTTCTGTAACGCGCTCAGCTTGCATAGCTTTTAAACCAAAGGACCCAAAAGCAAGAGTTGCGCCACCTTTTGTTTTGCCAGCGCAATGCCCCTTAAAAGCTTTTTTATATTTTCTTTTTTTAGGTATCAACATATTCAATAATTAGCCATTAATAGAACACACAACACTAATTGTTAACTTAATTTAACAAATAAATAATTTAACAAATAAAAAACATTAACCTACATCTACAAAAAACAATTAGATCATACATCAAGTACATGAAATTTATATACTCATCTCTATATTTTTTAAATATATCTATGATACTAATTTTCTTACTAAACAAAAACCCTTCCAACCGATAAAATAAAGCTCCCTAAATGCATCATAAACTTCTTTCCTATCAGCACTCTATTCCATTTTTATCTCCGTTATATATCCAAACCTTTATGCCAATAGCCCCAAACGTAGTATTAGCAGTCGATTGACCAAAGCTTATATCCGCACGCAAAGTATGAAGTGGTATTCTACCTTCTTTATACCATTCAGAGCGCGCTATCTCGGCTCCACCCAATCTTCCAGCAACGCTTATTCTTACACCCAATGCACCAACTTTCATTGCACTCTGCATAGCTCTTTTCATAGCTTTTTTATATGACACTCTTTTTTCAATTTGTCTTGCTATGGAATTAGCAACTAAGATAGAATTAGTATCAATCTTTTTAAGCTCAATAATATTTAGAGAAACTTCTGTAGAAGTCAATTTCTCTACAAATTTTTGTATCTTCTGAACATCTTCTCCTCTTTTTCCAAGAACCACTCCAGATCGCGCAACTGATAATAAAATTCTAATTTTCTTTGCAAATCGTTCAATCTTTATTCTACCTATCCCAGCTGTGGGTAATTCAGACATTATAAATTTTCTTATTTTTAAATCTTCATGAAGATCATGAGCATAATTGCGATTCGCATACCATACAGAATCCCAACTCCTTATTATACCCAAACGCAAACTTATAGGATTAACTTTCTGTCCCATATATCTTATAATAACCTCATATCACTCATTACTGTACCAAAAACAACACTATTTATAATTTTCACCAACAACCACCAATACCACAAAAAGCTCATATTATCATATATAAATGAGATTTATATCATTTATATATGATAATCTATAAAACAACAGATATATTACATCATAAAATATAAGCAATATATTTTAAGTTACATATTTTTCTGCTCACTCACAAAAATAGTCATCTTACTATAACATTTCTTTATAGCGCGGCTACGACCTCTTGCTCCAGCACGCATCCTACGCAAATTAAAAGCTTTACCTCTTAAAATCTTAGAAATATAAAGCTTATCTATATCGTAATTAAAATTATTCTCAGCATTAGAAATCGCCGCACGTAACACAGATAAAACATCTTTTGCTACCTTCTTTTTTAAGAAACGCAGTTGTAATAACGCTTCTGATACAGGCATACCACAGACTAAGTTAGCCACAAGAGATAATTTTTGGACACTTGACTTAACAGCGGCACTCTTAGCAAAGGCTGTTCTTAGTGGCAATTTATAATTTTCTGCATTCAATAACATAAAAACTTTCTAACAAGTTAAATTTAACTCATAATGCTCACAAAATCTCATTATTTACAAGACAAAATCCTATTTGTCTATCTCAACGTAGCTTTTTTATTAGCACTATGACCACGAAACACGCGGGTAGGCGAAAATTCACCAAACTTTTTTCCAACCATAGCTTCGCTAACTACAACGGGAACAAAAGTCTTACCATTATATACACCAAAAGTAAAGCCCACAAAATTAGGCAATATCGTTGAGCGACGAGACCAGGTCTTTATAATACGTTGACCACCTTTTGTATTATACCCAGACGAATTCAAGTCAATGAGCTTACTCATTTTTTTTAATAAACTACTTTCAACAAATGGTCCTTTCCAAATAGATCTACTGCTCATCTCAACTTTATATTAACAAATTTAATAACATTATTAATTCAATAAAAAATAAACAAATTACTCCTTTTAGTGCTCAAATAATTACAAAATACTAATAATAATCTTCAAATATATATTACAACATCACATTAGAACTCTAGGACAATTAAATACTTCACCTAATTATATTCCATCCCCAACATAATACCATACGAAGACCTATATAATATTTAAAAAAAACCTCTAATAAATATCAATCTACTTCTTTTTTGCATGCCTCGAATTTATAATAAAAACCTGAGTTCTCTTATTTTTCCTAGTACGCTTGCCTTTAGTAGGTTTTCCCCAAGGAGTAACGGGATGCCTACCACCCCCTGTTTTACCTTCACCACCACCGAGTGGATGATCTACGGGATTCATTGCAACACCACGAACCGAAGGTCTTTTACCTAACAATCTATTTCTACCTGCTTTTCCTATGAAAACATTTTGATTATCAAGATTTGAAACTATACCGATAGTAGCCATGCAATTTGATTGCACTTTACGGACTTCGCCAGAAGATAGTCTTAATAACACAAAAGAAGATTCTCTACCAATAATTTGAGCATAAGTCCCTGCAGCCCTTGACAATTGCGCACCGGCATAAGGTTTTAACTCGATATTATGAACTGATGTACCAATAGGTATATTGGAAATATGCATAGCATTCCCAATCTTTATTTCAGCTTTAACACCAGACATTATCTCATGTCCAATCTCTAATTTATCTGGAGCAATAATATAAGATAACTCTCCATCAAAATATTTTATAAGTGCTATAAATGCACTACGATTAGGATCATACTCCAATCGTTGCACTACAGCTGGAATATCTGTCTTAGATCTTTTAAAATCTATTAACCTATATCTAGTTTTTACCCCACCACCTCTGTTCCAAGAAGTAATACGACCAACATTATTCCTACCACACTTAGAAGAAAAATGTGCCACCAATGATTTTTCAGGTTTACCTTTCCATAAGTGCGATCTATCAACACTTACAGCATGCCGCACCGATGGAATAAAATAACCGTGAACCTTCAAAGCCATCTTCAAATACCTTTATTCAATATTCAATAAATACTCATGCTTAAAATCAAGCTTAAAATCAAAATCATTTATGCTAAATCTACTCATATACAAATCAACAACAGATAATTATATTGAAAAATAACATAAAAACACATGCGATCATCAAAAATACATCCAATCTCTTTACGCACAAGACGAAGACTTATATCAAAAATATATAAAAATCAAGAAAATCTTTTGATAATTATCATCAATTAAACCAACTTTAATACAAAAATAAAGTGCTAATACTAAACTTTAAATTTAAACTTTAAATTGTAGATCGTCTCCAAATTATGTAAAATACCACTAATAAAACAACCTAAAAAATCACAGCATTTCAAAATCACAATACCGCAAAAAGCATAAAATTAATCAGCGGCTGTTTTAAATACTTGCTGTATTTAATTACTAGTTGACAAATTGATCTCAATATTTTTATCAACTCTAACCATAGCTTTTTTAAAACCAACCTTGTTTCCTTTGCGCCCCTTAAAAACACGCTGTTTGCTAGGACTATTTATGATATTGACAGACAAGACTTTTACATCAAAAATCTTCTCTACAGCACTCTTTATAGAGACCTTGGATGCCTTACCACATACTTTGAAAGTGTACTCTTTGTTCGCTTCAGATGCTATAGAAGATTTTTCTGTGATATGATGACCAAGTAGCAAATCATATAATTTATAATTTATCATAAAACCCTATCTTTTAATTTATTCAACGCATCAATACTAAAAATAACTTTATCGTAATGCAATATATCATAAACATTCAAACCAACAATTGGTAAGCTTAAAAAATCTTTAACGTTTGCAGATGCTCTTCTTAAATTGTTATTTTGCACAGAATCTACCAAAATTGCAGATTTTGCATTATAATTTTTAATAAACTTAAGAAAGTCAGAAGTCTTATATGAATCAAAACTCAAAGAATCAACTAAAACTATTGAGCTATTTATAAATTTATAAGATAATGCGGAACATAAACCTAAAAAAACTACTTTTTTATTCATTTTATATTCATAAGATCGAGGACGAGGTCCAAATATCACCCCTCCTCCTCTAAATTGGGCCGCTCTTATGATTCCATGTCGAGCACGTCCAGTACCTTTTTGCTGATAGATTTTTCTTGTAGATCCACGCACTTCGCCCTCCGTTTTTGTGGAATGACTACCACTACGCCTTTTAGCGAGTTGCCAACATACAACCTGATGCATAATATCTTTGCGAATAGGAACTCCAAATATAGAATTTGGCAACTCTATTTCAGATACAACATCTCCACTGAAATTTAATACTGAACACTTCATAAAACAAATTTATAAAATAAAACTTTATAAAAACTTATAGAATGGAACTTATGCTGTGCGAATTATAAACAGCAAAACTAAAAACAAGCACTACAAAACACTATTTTCATCCATCATCTCTTTTTTTTCTCATTTTTTGAATAAAAAAATTATTAAGTACTGTAAATTAAGTACTGTAATATATCTTCTTTTTCGCATCTCTCACTAAAACAACATTTGCATTTGTACCTCCAGGAATCGCACCTAATACAGCTATAACAGAAAGCTCTGTATCTATATCAATAATCTTCAAATTTTGCACAGTAACTTTTTTACAACCCAAGTGACCAGCCATTTTTTTTCCCTTAAATACCTTTCCTGGATCTTGTCTTTGTCCAGTTGATCCATGAGAGCGGTGACTCGCTGATACACCATGCGAAGCCTCAAGACCACTAAAATTCCATCTTTTCATAGATCCAGCAAAACCTTTTCCAATAGATCTTGATGTAACATCTATAAATTGCCCTTTAATAAAATGTGAAGATGAAATTACGTCTCCTATATTTGGTATATTCTCTTTATCTATAATAAATTCTTTGGAAAACGCAAAAGGTCCAGCATTAATTTTTTTTGCAAGACCATTTACAGATTTTTTTACATTTTTAGTACTAATACTTCCCATTAAAACTGCGACAGAATCATCATTCCTATTCTTTTTGATATTGAGCACAACATTATTTTCTACTTTAAGCAATGTAACAGGAACGATAGATCCATCAGAACGAAACACTGAAGACATCCCTATCTTAGTAGATATTAATCCAACTCTACCACTCTTTATCGTATTACTCATATCTTATCACCATTTTTTATCTTTATCTTCACATTAACACCAGAAGTTAATTCAAGCTTTTTCAATGCATCTATTGTTTGAGGATGTGGCTCTATATATATCACTCTATAATGATTTCTAATCTCAAATTGCTCACGAGATTCTTTATCAATATGCGGAGAGCGATTTACTGTAAAAGACTGAATCCTCCTAGGTAATGGAATGGGACCTCTAATCTTCGCTCCAGTAATATGAACAGAATGCACTATTTCCATTACAGCCTGATCCAATAATCTATGATCAAAAGCCTCTAATCTAATGACCATCGTTTGTCGTACAACACTTACCATAATTTAAAATCAAAACCAAATAAATTAAATCTCTGCCCTTATATATTGATCAACTCATGAACATCTACTTATACAAAAAAGTAAAGATAATCACAACAAAAATAAACATGATCACTCCAATAGAAAAATCTCAATATAAAAAATAAAAAAATAAAAGATCAAAGTCAAAAAATCATTAACAATTCATAATACAAATACTATAAATAAGACAGTTATTTTTTATATCGTTTTACCTCAACTTTGTTTTTATATATCAAACCTCACTTTCTTATCAAATCAATACCAATTTAAAAAGACTTTTAAAAACAGGAAAAAACAAACTAATAAATCATAATGAGTATAAATATATAAAAATTTAGCAGTTCACTTATTTTTTGCCACTATTTCATCACTAATATACTGTGGAACTTGAGAATATTGACCAAATAACATAGTATATTGAGCACGACCTTGTGTCATAGAGCGCAATGTGTTAACATAGCCAAACATCTTGGCTAATGGTACTTCAGCGGAAATAACTTGCGCATTTCCTCTCCTTTCCATACCCATAACCTGTCCACGAATACTGTTTAGATGACCTATTACATCACCCATAAACTCATCTGGAGTAATCACTTCAACTTTCATTATAGGTTCAAGCAGTTTCGGGTTAGCCTTTGGAATTCCATTTCTAAACGCTGATTTTGCTGCTATTTCAAAAGCAAAAGTACTAGAATCAACATCATGATATGCCCCATCTATTAGAGTTGCTTTAAAATCAATTAACGGAAATCCAGCAAGAACGCTAGTCTTAGCTGCTTCAATAATTCCTTTTTCTACAGATGGAATAAATTCTTTTGGAATAGCGCCTCCAACAATTTTATTTTCAAAAACATATCCCGAACCACTTTCTATAGGTTCAAACTTTATCTTAACACGCGCATATTGACCAGCACCCCCGCTCTGCTTTTTATGTAAATAATCTATTTCATGACTAGATGTAATAGTTTCACGATAAGCAACTTGAGGTTCGCCTATATTAGCATCTACTTTAAATTCTCTACGCATACGATCAACAATAATCTCAAGATGCAACTCTCCCATACCACCAAGAATAGTTTGGTTACTTTCCTGATCTACCCTAACTCTCAAAGATGGATCTTCAGATACAAGACGAGAGATTGCTAAAGACATTTTTTCCTGATCAGCAATTGCCCGAGGCTCAACTGCTATCTCAATAACTGGCTCTGGAAATTCCATTTTCTCAAGAATAACGGAATATCCCTCTTCAGCTAAGGTCTCTCCGGTTGTAACATTTTTTAATCCAGCCAAAGCGACGATATCTCCAGCTTTAGCTTCTTTAATATCCTGTCTATTATTGGCATGCATCAACAACATGCGACCAATTCTTTCCTTTGTCGATCTTACAGTATTAATTACAGAAGTACCAAAACGCAACGTTCCAGAATATATTCTGATAAACGTAAGAGATCCTACAAATGGATCATTCATAATTTTAAATGCTAAAGCAATAAATTTTCCATTTTCGTCTGGTTTAATATATACTTCTTGATCAATTCCGCCAGATTTTACATCTAGACTTATGCCTTGCGCTGGAGCCACATCGAGAGGACTTGGCAAATAATCTATAACCGCATCTAAAAGCGGTTGTACGCCTTTATTCTTAAAAGCACTTCCACATAACACAGGAACAAAAGCACCACATACTACTCCTTTGCGAATGCACGAGACTATATCATCTTTATTAATCTCCTCTCCCTCTAAATACTTCATCAATACATCATCATCTTGTTCAGCAACATCATCAAGCATCTTTTTTCTCATCAAAGCTATCTTTTCTAGTAATAAATGATCTTTTATTGCAATTTTTATATCCAATGTATCAAAACTCGCTCCTAAATCATCACCTTTCCAAACTAAAGCTTTTTCTGTGACAAGGTCTATAACCCCTTCAAATTCACTCTCTGAGCCAATAGGTAATTGAATAACAAGAGGTTTAGCTCCCAAACGATTTTCGATCATATCAACGCAACGATCGAAATTCGCCCCTACCCTATCCATTTTATTAACAAAACACAGCCTAGGAACACTATACTTATCAGCTTGGCGCCAAACCGTCTCTGATTGTGGCTCAACCCCAGCTACACCATCGAATACCGCAACAGCTCCATCTAAAACACGTAACGATCGTTCAACTTCTATAGTAAAATCCACATGACCAGGAGTATCTATTATATTTATCCTGTGATCACGCCAAAAACAAGTAGTAGCCGCAGAAGTAATGGTAATGCCGCGCTCTTGCTCTTGCTCCATCCAATCCATAGTAGCCGTCCCCTCGTGAACCTCTCCTATCTTATGAGATTTGCCAGTATAATACAAAATTCTTTCGGTAGTAGTGGTCTTACCAGCGTCAATATGCGCCATAATACCTATATTGCGACAATGTCCGATCTTTACTGCGTCACTAGAGCTCATACTATCACTCAATCCCAATTTATATTATAATTTAATTTGTAATTTAATTTATCGCATTACTTATAATGCATAAAAGCCTTATTAGCTTCTGCCATCTTATGTGTATCATCACGCTTTTTTATTGCTATGCCACGACCATTATATGCATCAATAAATTCAGCACACAAACCTTCGGACATATCTTTACTACTGGCACGAGAGCGCGCGGCAGCCAAAATCCAGCGTATCGCCCTAGCAATACCACGTCTAGCATTCACTTCTATAGGAATTTGATAAGTAGCACCACCGATGCGACGCGAGCGCACTTCAACTAATGGTCTCACGTTTGAAATAACCTTCTCAAAACCATCAATAGGAGAGATTCCTATTTTGGATGCAAAACTCTCTAATGCGGTGTAAGTGATAATCTCCGCTCTAGACTTTTTACCACAATACATAGAAGAATTTATAAATTTTGCCAATACTGTATGCCCATATTTTGTATCAGGAAGTACCGCTCTTTGTTCAGCTCTATGTCTTCGCGCCATCTCTAAAAATACCTCAACAAAAACGGAAATAAAAATAAATAAATAAAAATCATACAAATAAAGTTATATTATAATCAAGAATGATTAATGGAAGAACTAATACAAGTCACCTACATAGGTTGGGTGTATATACAAAACGATTAATCTGCCAACCTCGCGCAATACACATCGCATATACAAAACACACAACAATAGAACACACATATAATACATATCGCACCATAACAATGCATCAAAATAATATAAATCACTTAGGTCTTTTTGCACCATATAAAGATCTAGACTGCTTGCGCTCCTTCACCCCTTGAGTATCCAACGCACCACGAATAACATGATACCGCACACCTGGCAGATCTTTTACTCTACCACCGCGAATTAATACAATCGAGTGTTCCTGTAAATTATGCTTTTCTCCAGGTATATAGCTAATAACTTCATCGCCACTCGTAAGACGCACTCGACAAACTTTACGCAACGCGGAGTTCGGTTTTTTAGGTGTCGTTGTGTAAACTCTAGTACAAACACCTCTGCGCTGAGGGCAACGCCGCAAAGCAGGAACATCACTCGCTACTTTTTTTACTGACCTAGGTTTTTTTACTAACTGATTGATGGTAGGCATTACTTAGATTCCATATAATTTGATATAATTACAACAAACAAATTCTAAAAACAATAAAAAGCATAAACAACAATCATGATGAACTAAAGTCTATACTCATCACATATAAACACAAAAAACAAATCATTCAATATATTCAAAACTAAACAATAAAGCAGGACTCAACCTAAATCAGAAAACAGTATAAGTCAACAACTTCTCTTATTTAAACAACGCCGAACCTCAAAATAACATAAAATCATGATTTCACAAGCATTCTATAAGGAACTGGTCTACCACGCTTATCTATAACCAATTTACCATCTTCAAATTTAGCTGCAACATATGTACCATGCCCAACAGCTGAACCTTTATAAACGCAGGGCTCGATCTGCATTCCATTAATTGTCTTATACATAGCTTTTGTAGCTTTTTTCTTACTACTTTGACCTTTTTTCATATAAACTCATAAAAAAGTAACTAATACTATCTACAAAAAGCACTCAAATCTGCTTTTGCTCATCAAAACATAACTACAATGTATACTATATTAAAATAACTTAATAGTATATCATCCATACACAAAAGCTAACAAGAGTGATCCGCAGATCGTAATCGGTTCTTTATTATTAGTCAATAAAAGATTTCAATCCTCAAAAAATAGTATAATAACTGATATAGATCTATAGTTTTAAATTTAAAACTAAAATAAAAATAACTAGCTTTCATTTTATTTAACAACTATTAGCTATATAAGTTCCCACAATATTCCAGGAGAAATTTTCACAAAATTATTCCAAAACATGTAATTTTACCAATAATTGATAAAATATATCAACTCACTTATAATATTTTTTCTTTTATTTATACAATTTACAATTGAAAAAAGATTTGAGACTATACTTACTGTACATAAATTAATATGTAAAATTTCTTTGCAAAAATCAACTTCGACTCACACTTTTCTATAGAAAAAATAAATTAGAAGTATTGTGAAAATATTTAGAAATATCGTATTTTACTAGCTATACACCAAAAAACTTGAATTTATTGATACATGTGTGATTAAATCATTTTTTATACAGTCTTTATGTTTATATAATTTTTTAACACTCCTCGATCTTAAGCATTTTTGTAACATATAACATAAAATCTAACATCAACATTTGCATTTTGCACTACATATTCTTCCATAATACTATCTATAACATCAATACCATATATCAATATCATTTTGAGATTTTTTCTCTATATTCACCATAATAACTTTACATAATCTGCATTTGATTTTATTTTTTTGTTTTTGATTAAAATTGCTCATATGAGAATAATATTTCTTATAGTCTAGTGCGAATATATCATGTAAATACTTCTTAATACCTTATATCTGATTGCATTACCAACAACTTGAAATAGGAGTACCTATATCTACAAATTAGCAATGTAATATACGAAATATAAAACCAAATATTAATATTACCACAACAACGATAGCATAAGGAGTTGCTAGGAAGGCAATATAAATAATTACATGAAAAAATTTTGAAGAAGCGTTTACAAATCTTCCTATCTGCAGCATATTCACTTACCAGTATTACGCAATGAATAGCTTCAAAAATTGCAATTGATACTAAATTTTTTTAGATAAATGAGTAAATTGGTAAGCAATACTTAAAAAAGTCTTAGCTATTTTCTTAGCCATTTGAATTTTGTTATTGAATATAATTTATAAAAATCTACTAATACAAGCTTCGCGCATTGGGTACATTTTGTAACTTTGTCAATATTACTAAAGATTTTTATAACATCTTTCCGTACCATCAAATTAAGTAAGATATTTTTATAAAAAATATATAAAATAATAGAGATGATATAATTATTGTATAAAATAGAAGTTCATGTGGAAAACAGTGGGTAGACGATGAATGCGCTTTTGATGTATATTTACAAAAACAAACCCCCAAAATCAGCAATACCATATCATCAAAATTATCGAAGAGCTGTCTATCTTTATCAAGAAACTCAAAAATTATATAATACTCAATAATGGAAATAGCTAATAGCTAATGCAACATCACACAGTATACTAACACCAAACCTAATCCTCTCAAGTTAATTATTATGCATCGATACATTACTCTATAACTTACGACTCAATTAGATAATTTTATCAAGATGTAGCTAATATAAGCAGATGTGATAAGTGAAAAATGCGTATAAAAAAGCACATAACAGAAAAAATAAGCATTAAATCATAAATTTCAAACGGGCAAAAACCCGTCTATCCCCTTAACTAATCAAACAAACAACATTCTGCGTTGTTATAGTTATTCTATAGTATGAGTCTTCTCATTGTTTCGCTGCCTTTTTGTTATCAAACTCTTAGAGTTATCTTCTGCAATACGAGCGGCCTTACCCTTTAATTCTCTCAAATAATATAATTTAGCTCTACGCACTTTACCAACACGTTGCACATCTATCTTTTGTATTCTTGGTGAGTACAGATAAAAAAGACGCTCTACACCTTCATTATAACTAATTTTACGCACAGTAAAAGTAGAACCTATGCTCTTGTTTGTCTTTGCTATACAAACACCTTCAAAAACTTGAACGCGCTCTGTATTTCCCTCCAAGATCTTCAAATGAACTTTTATTGTATCTCCCGCTTTAAAGTTTACAACTTCTCTTTGTTTAATAAGCTCAGAAATCTTTTTATTATTATATTGTTGAATTAAGTTCATCTTACCAACTCAGATTTAATACGATTATCATTCATAAAAACAAAGTACATCTATAACAAATTATAGAGAATAAAGCAAATAGTAAATTAGATCATTTTAAATGATAAAATTTAAAAAATAATTTTATAAATTCTCTTCATTTTTCTTTAAATATTTTGTCCATAAATCATGACGTACCTCTCTTGTTTTAGAAATTGCTTGCTCAAGTCGCCATTGAGCTATTTTTTTATGATTACCACTTAATAACACATCAGGTACAATTTTATCATTCCAAATTCTTGGTTTTGTGAAATGCGGATATTCCAATAAATTAGTATATTCACCAAACCCAAAACTTTCCTCTTGAATCGCGATATTACTGCTTAAAACACCATCTAAAAGCCTTACACAAGAATCTATTATAACTAATGCTGCAACATCTCCTGAAGATAAAACATAGTCTCCGATACTTATTTCTCTAAGATTAAATTCAGTTATAACTCTTTCATCTATACCCTCAAAACGAGAACATAGAATATTTATTCCATCCATTTCACTGAACTCTCTAGCCATACTTTGAGTAAAACATTTACCTCGTGGTGATGGTAATATTATAGGATAATCATTAGACAAAAAAAAGTCTTCTATAGCAGCAGCCAATACATCAGCCCTTGCTATCATCCCAGATCCGCCACCAAAGGGCTTATCATCGATGATTTTATGCTTACCCCTGCCATAATCTCTGATATTGCGAGTACTAAAAGACCATATTCCATTACACAATGCATTACCAACAACTGATAAACATAAAGTATTTGAAAATAGCTCAGGAAAGAGTGTTAAGATGTTAACATTCCACATTAGTTCAATCTACTATATTCATTAATTTCTGTACAACAAAATTACATACAAATACTATAAAATTTTTTTACTATATAATTAAAATTATATAACCATATAGAAATTTTTTTATTAATAAAATTACTTAGCTATTACTTAACTATATATACTTTTTTTAAAGAAAATCTTTTCTATATTTTGCACAAGATGTTGCACAAAATTAGCTCTACCTACACTTTTTAATGTATATAGCGGAATCTCTTGAATCATATTATCTCTTACAAAAATTTTGATTTTTCCTAATTCATGATTTTCAGCAACTGGTGCAGTAATATTATTACTATAAGAAACTTTCAAATCAATTAACGTTGGATCTATTTCACTTATGCTTTGATATGGCGCAACAATTTGTACATCATTCTTTGCCGCTATAGGTACACTAAAATTTGAACCATATTCTACATCAACATTCGCAATTACTTGATTAGCCTTATAAAATACAATAGATTTAGATTTATTAAAGCCATAACCCAATAGCTTCATAGAATCACTAACTCTCGCTTTATTGCTACAAACTCCATTAACAACACTTATCAAGCGTCTACCATTTACAACAGCACTTGTTGTAATTCCATACCCACCTTCATCTGTATATCCAGTTTTTATACCATCAACCCCATTCTCCCCTAACATTGTATTTCTATTACTTTGCCTGATGTTATGATAGGTAAATTCCTTTCTAGAGTAAATAGAATAGTACTCAGGAAAATCTTTTATTAATGAACGCCCTAAAATAGCAAGATCATGAGTAGTTGAGAAATGCCCCTCTTGAAAAAGCCCTGTAACATTAAGGAATTTTGTATTAACCATACCAAGTCTTTTTGCTTGTAGATTCATTTCACCAACAAACGCTTCTTCACTTCCAGCAATTCCTTCCGCTAGTGTTATACATGCATCATTTCCAGATTGGACAATCACCCCCAATAATAAATCTTTAACAGATACTTTACTATTCACCGCTAAAAACATTTTTGTTCCACCAGTTTTCCAAGCTTTTTCGCTCACATCGAGCATATCATTTTCATTTATTCTTTTTTCTTTTAATAATTGAAATACAACGTATGTTGTCATCATTTTTGTCATAGATGATGGAACGATTTTAACGTTAGAATTTTTTTCATAAAGAAAGATTCCAGAATTATAATCCATCAATGCAGCATATCTCGTCTCTACAATAGGTGGATTATCAAATAGAAATTTGATTTCATCTGCTACATTTTTGTCAGACGACATTTGTAATGGAGAACATCTAGCCGAAGATTCTTTATGCTTATTATTATCATTTATTCTTTTATTATTATATTTTTCATAATAATTATTCATTGGATGTTTTATTTTTTTATTATTCTGCATTATCGATGCGAAAACACTATCCATACTTAATAATGCACTACAAATTAGAAACACCATGATATAGAATAATGCTCTAGAATATTTTTTAAACATAGAATACAACCTCCAATCGTAATATTTGTCTCTTTCTGTTGTTATCACAGTTAAAATATAATAAAATTTAATATATGGAATTAATCAATATTCGTAATATCACATGAAC
>NZ_JAJBJC010000177.1:0-1875 GCF_021811825.1 Candidatus Anadelfobacter sociabilis
AACAGAAAGAACGACGGTACCCGCAAGTTCAAAGATCCAGGCTGGACACAGCGGTTTTTATCATCACATGGACAAATTACTAATTTATTTAAAGCTGGAAGGTATAAAGGAGCAGAACGACACAGACCAAAAGTTAAAGGCGGCTTTCTCATTATATGAAGCAGCTTCTTCCACTTATGCCACATAAAATCTCGCTTTTGTGATACTCTTCATCGTTTCTTTAAAAATCAAAGTTAACTTGACGATACCGGTTAACTTGATGGCGCCTCATTATATGTTTAGTTAAGTATTTTTATTAACTAAACAAAAACTTGCTAGTTGATAATATTTATGCTAGTTCATTAACAATGTAAACTACCAAATTATACAATTATGAATGATTATTATTCTGCAATTACTCCAAAGATTATTGCTGAATTATTAGGTGATATCACTATACAAGGAGTATATAAGGCCTTAAAAAAAGCTGAAATCACAATATCCGAAACAAAAACTGGCAGGAAAAAATTACTTCCAGAGGATGTGAGAAAATTTTTAGAATTGCGTGGATTTAAATTTCCAAAACTTAATATCTCATTTCAAATAGTTAAAGGTGGAGTAGGAAAAACGTCATTATCGTTTTTATTATCTACAAGAGCTAGTCATTATGGAGCTAAAGTTTTAATTATAGACCTAGACCAACAGGGAAACATCACAAGATCTTTTCATTTAAAAGAGAGGGAATTCCCAGTAATGCTTAACATAATTAGAGATAGAGCTAATATAGAAGAATCAATAATAAAATTATCTGATTCTTTACATCTAATACCTTCTAATTTAAATAACTCTAAATTAGATATACAGCTCACTCAAGAATCTATTAATTTGCGAGATATCCTGACTGATTTGTTACGTCCAATAAGAGATCATTACGATCTTGTAATATTTGATTGCCCACCAGCAATAAACAAAATAAATCTAGCTGCAACTTGCTGCTCTAATCTAATAATCATTCCAGTGAATCCAGATCCTTATGCTATGGATGGATTAGACTTTACTCTATCTGAATTAAAGCAAATAAAAAAAGACTTCAAATTAAACTTTGATAAAAAGATAGTATGGAACAGATACGATGCAAGAGAGCGACTTGGGGCAATATATATGCATGAATTAGTAAAGTCTGCTGATAAAGTTGAAGACATACTACCTATAGTTATTAGAACAGATGCATCAATAAAAAGCGCAGTTTTTTTTGAATCAGATGTATTTAATTCATCAAAAAAATCTTCCATACAAGAGGATGCTGACCAATTTTGTAGAGAAATATTGGGTTTAAATAAATGGAAGGACAATATAACAAAATAGCATTTATATATGGATTTAAACTCTATACTTCAAGCTACTGCTCATAAATTAGTAAAAGTACCTAAATCTAATAGAAAAGCAGTATATATAGCAAAAGATGATCGACCATACGATGGAAACAAAACTGCTGTTGTATGTAAATCTTTAGATGACAAATCTCAATCTTTAGATGACAAAACTGCTGTTGTATGTAAATCTTTAGATGACAAATCTCAATCTTTAGATGACAAAACTGCTGTTGTATGTAAATCTTTAGATGACAAATCTCAATCTTTAGATGACAAAACTGCTGTTGTATGTAAATCTTTAGATGACAAATCTCAATCTTTAGATGACAAAACTGCTGTTGTATGTAAATCTTTAGATGACAAATCTCAATCTTTAGATGACAAAACTGCTGTTATATGTAAATCTTTAGATGACAAATCTCAATCTTTAGATGACAAAACTGCTGTTGTATGTAAATCTTTAGATGACAAATCTCAATCTTTAGATGACAAAACTGCTGTTATATGTAAATCTTTAGATGAC
>NZ_JAJBJC010000177.1:1974-2082 GCF_021811825.1 Candidatus Anadelfobacter sociabilis
CAAATCTCAATCTTTAGATGACAAAACTGCTGTTGTATGTAAAGCGTTAGATGACAAATCTCAATCTTTAGTGGACAAAACTGCTGTTATATGTAAATCTTTAGATGA
>NZ_JAJBJC010000071.1 GCF_021811825.1 Candidatus Anadelfobacter sociabilis
CAAAACAATAAAGTAAACACAGAAAATATAAAAAGTAACAAAGATTTAGTAGAGAAGATTGCTCAACTAGTATCAAAAGTTGTGGGAGGAGGGGCTAAAGGAGCCAATCCTAGTGCAGAGCAGATTAAGGTAAATGAATGCCAAACAGATCTAGACATGCTTATCTCAATCAGAACTTAAAGAATATTAGACATGAAATCTAATTAGGCGGGATCAAGTAAAATTAAATAATGAGATAAGGTTTTGAATGAATAGAGTAAGTTAATTTAAAAGCAAGCAAAATCTTTTAGTGTACATCACATTTAAAGTAATTCTGCAAATATTTTATAATATAGTGAATGGCTTTAATTTATTACTTGAATGGAGATCAACAAAGGCATACTTTCTAAAATAGTCAAAATTTACAGAAGTAACAATTATCAATATATATTATGCACAAGAAGAGAAGATAAAGAATATTTAGAAAATAGCTCGAAATGTCTTGATCAACTAACGATCTAAATTAATTTTCTAAGAGTAAATTTAGTAACTTGTTCAATGTTAGATTTTATTTGAAAGCATTAGATAATATAGAATATCAAAATAAAAATTATTAAAGAAAATATATAAAATAGGAAGATTCTAATTAGTATGCTTTTAAAGGATGTTGAATTTAATTGAAACTCTATCTACTATTTGAAACTTTATAATATAATTGCAGAATAAATATAATTAACCTGTTAACTTTTCAATAATTAAAAGAATCCATTTTTACCTTTCTAATATTCTTTAAATTATTCTAATTTTCAAAATATTTAAATAATTTCTATTAGTTAATTAATCTCAGAATAACATGTTTTGTTAAAAATATGTACAAATAAAATTTTTAGGTAAGCAATGATATTTAAGAAAGAGTACATCTATACGTTTACAATAAATTAAATTCAGAGCATATAAGCAAGGTTTTAAATCTGAAGCAATAAATTTAATATGATAAAAATTTTCTTGCTTTTATATATGTTATAAATAATAAATTCTCTCTTTAAATTAATAAAATAATGTTTAGCAAAGACTCAAAAATATTGGACATATTGTATGAAATTTTATTTTTCATTTTCATTAAAATAAATGCTTAGATTTTCCTTCAATTTATTCAATGCTTCAGCAAACTTTTCTTTGTTTTCTTTGAATTTATTGATATTTCTGAATATATCCTTCATTCATTTTCCGTTTATTAAAATCTCAAAGATTGTCTTAAACTCAGAACTCTTTAGAAGATCTATGAACTTATTCTGACTGTAGTTATCAATAGCCTCACAAAACTCGATAACTCTTTTCTTATGCTCTCCTTTTGAATAGAATCTCTTTGCTAATTTTCTATCAACCATGATTCTTATATAGAACTCAAAAATCTCAAAGTTCATGTTATTGCTCAAAATGAGTATTTCTCTGTTCTTGATGATCTCTGTTGAAAATAGAGATGTCCATCTTTCAAATTCTTCAAGAGAAATCAGGCTTCTATTGTACTTTCTCACCTTTGCATTATTAGTTTCTCTCAGCAACCTTCCAATCATGGCTCTATAAGTCTTGCCAAACGACTTGAGTATAGCTCTTATTATAGTTTTATGGAGTACATCAAATCTCTCATTATAATTTTTACTGCTGAGTATTTTACTTGCGAATGGTCGGCCAACTATAGCAATTACTTGCATTCTGTACCTTTATTCTTTCTTTTCCTTCTTTCCTCTGATTCGTCCTTGCTTTCACTGTCATTGAAATCAGAGCCTAGAAAGGTTTTCAAAATTATGATAACCAACAGCCAATTACTAAGCCTGCAAATTACCAATTTGTTAGTAAAGAAATTTTTGAATAGAGAATTATAAACAAAAATTTAGAAGTGTGAAGTTTGCTAGTTTACTTTTATACAGTCTTAAAATTTACACTTCCCGATTATAATCATTGTGATAAAGAAGTGTGATGACACTTGGGAAAAGCCAATTATTAATGATAACTTGATGGTATTTGCACACTTCTTTTCCAATTATAGTTTTTAGAATAAATCAAAACAATTTAATAAAACTAAGAAAATCGCAATATTTTGAGATTTCAAAATATGGAGGAGATATAGAAAGGAAATGAAGATGATTATAAGAGATTACCTTCTCTTTCGTCATAGTTGATATACCTTGGAGATGGATTTCCTAGCTAAAAATGAATAATTTAAGATTAAATAAAAGAAAAATTACTCTAATTGGATTTGACTCACTATAAATATGTCCTATTGGAACCCAAGTAGTATTTTCTGAAGGTAAGTCAGGAGTATTGCCGAGGTTTGAGTCAGCTAATATTGAGCTTGATGAGTTTATAAAACTTCTTGCTGCCATGAAACTTCTTCTCTTTATCTGAAAATCAGCTTCTAGATTATATGTACAATTGGAACCCAAGTTGCTAACTTCATTTTTTAAATTCTTGCAAACTAGAGCATAGCAAGAGAAAATAATAGAA
This sequence comes from Candidatus Anadelfobacter sociabilis, assembly GCF_021811825.1. Classification (GTDB taxonomy): domain Bacteria; phylum Pseudomonadota; class Alphaproteobacteria; order Rickettsiales; family Midichloriaceae; genus Anadelfobacter; species Anadelfobacter sociabilis. The sequence goes on from NZ_JAJBJC010000071.1 coordinate 2,485, forward strand.
AATTATCAATATAAATATGCAGACTAAGTAATTTGAGCAAACCAGAGGTATAGGACAGCTTTCCTTCAATATTTCATTAAGTGAACCAATTACTTTTATATAATAAATATCTTTATAAAATTGATGCAATTTTAAATAAACATATTTTTTATTATCAAAATCAAACATTTTAACTTATTTGAAGATATTTTAATGGCTAAAAACTTTAATCACAAAAAAATTTAAGATTCCTCTTAAAACTTTTAAAGTATGAAAGATAAAGTAATAATATTTTTTTGTTGAATTCTTAGCCGAGATTAATAATATAAGATAACAAATTCATCGTTTTAAGTTTTGATGCATTTACATTAAATGGTTATAGCTCTTATAACATCATATCAGTTGGAGTTGTCTTAATCGAGTTTATTTTTGGCTTGATATGTCAATTAGAAGCCAAGTTTTTATTAATAATTAATACTCACTGTTTACATATTATTCAACAAAACAATTTAATCTTAATAATAATTATTACAAAGAAGTGATTATAGCAAGAAATAAATAATAGATGAATAACTTTACTCAATAGATTAATTTCCTATTTTTATTTGATGATCTCTACATTCAAAAAAGTTTAAAAATCTTTATTAAGTGTAAAAACCATCGATTTTAATGGTTTTGCTTTATATAATTTGAGTTTCAATATCAATTTCTTATTTGAAATCTAAGTCTGATTACAGCTTTAATTGAAAAATAACCTACTAAATGTAGTCTTCAAGAAAAAATTTGAGCTTATAGTTATCAATCATCAATGACAAAGATATTAGTTTTCTTTGAATTAAATTATTGTATTACAGTTCCGATTTATAATATATAAAAAGTTGTGACAAGTTGTCATTTACGTCATTGCTACATTAATTTTATTTTTAGAGTATAAATTATTTATTAACTAAACTTAATTACTATTTAAGCATACTTTGCTTAAACTTTTTACATATCTATGAGGTAATTTATCAAACTGTGCTTATTTAAAATTAAATTATTGTTTAATAAACATTTATTTATATTTTTAAGTATAACACATGGAGATTTGGATATTAAAGAGAGAAACCAAACAAAAATATGGCTATGAATCAATATGTTTTATAATCCATTCACTATCATAAATTGTTTTTGGCAAAATAACTCTAAATTAGCAATATTCTTTTGTAAAATCTTTGCTGGAAATTAATTTGCTTTAATTTTAAATCATTATTGCAAAATATTTAAACTAGAGCATTTTTAAATCACTATAAATTAGATTAAAAAATAAATAGCAAACTTGCATATTAATTAAACATGAAATGAAAATTATTATTTTATATTCTCTGTAGTCTCAAATGTGTAGTTCTTAAGCAATTTGCTGAAGATTTTGAATTTTCTTCTTCACAATAGTTAAACTTCATGGGTATTATAAGCAAATGTAGATGTAGTCTTTTCAATAAGAATAACTAATAAAATAAAAATGAATAGATTATTGTAAATTTAATTGAAATACAAAAAAAATTCCAAGAATCTTAAGATTTATGAGTATGGTATGAACTCTGCTACCATTAACTATTAATAAATATAAATATGAAAAGTTTAAGGGAATTATTAATTAAGAAATTTTAAGTAATATTCATTATCAATTATCTTTTAATACTAATGCCAGAATTTCATGTTATGTGAACAATAGACTAAAAAATCTTAAAATCAGAGAGTCTGTTAAAAATCTCTTTATTAGATTTAATCTAATAATATGAAATTAATTCAAATCCACCTTCTCTATTAAAATTAGTAAAGATTATTTGTTTCAGAATTAAATTCTTCCCTTAAAATTTGCTAAACTAATTACAGTATTTTCTCTTCCAATTATGTTGAAATAAAAAATTAAAGTTAGCACATATCGGCATTTAGTTTAACTAAAACCTGTACAAGATTCTATATGCCTTCAATCAAGTTGATACTCAATTGAGAATAAATATTTACAATATAATAACTTGAGATTTTAAGCATACTTTTCAAAATCGACCAAATTATTGATTAGAAAAGAGTTGCTGAAACCAACTTAAAATTGAATCAAAAGAAAATATTCTTTAAATTGATGTATTCTTCAACTAAGTGATTGGTTTAATACGTGTGAATTAAGCATTGAATACTATTATCATATTTTAATTTACATTCTTAAAGCCATACTTTTTAATATCAATACCATTAGTGAAATTACTTAAAATCAAATTATTTTAATAATTTAATTTCTTAAATACGTTTTCATTTAATAGTAAATGCTATTTTCTATCAAATTTGCAATTTTGTGCTCTAATGTGTGTAAAAAACAATATCTATTGAGTAGTCTTGAACTTTTTAAACCAAAATCAATTAATTAGACCAAGTTAAAATAAGACTTTATGGACTCAATACAAATTGAACAATATAGAACTATTATTATAAGTTGTTAGATTAAGATGATGCTTAGCTAAAACTTAAAATCTTAACAGTTAATAACTGCTTGTTGTTCTCAAATATTCATTATTAAAAGTGAATAAAATCTAGCAATAAAATCAAACCAATAGAATTTATCATCTATCTTAGAATTGAGTTTTTAATACAAAAACGAATGAAAATGTAGTATTTTTAATGATTTCAAGCAGAAATGAATCTGAGTCATAAAAAGGCTCCAATTTCTAAAATTATATATCCAAATTTACTATTATTTCAGAAATAATAGTTGAAATTTATGATCCATTAAATAAGAAGAATATTATTCTAAGATTAAATTGTTTATATGAATTCTAACATTTACCTTTTAAATAAATCTATAACCATTGTTACTGTTGTTGAAGCCCCCTTCTTTAATAAATATTTTGTAGATTTTACTAAAGGGCTTAGACAAAATCTACTTCAGTATATAGGAAATCGTTTGAAGAATGATAAAAGTTAAATTATTTAATTTATATTCACTTAATGTTTACATCAATTAATTTCGATATAATAGAATTTAAGACCTAATAAAATAGTTAAATTATTTCAATATTTATTCTTCTTTTTTAATTTAATTTCTTGATTAAAATGTTCAACTGAATTCTCATAAATAGGAAGTTTATCAATACAAAAATTAATTCTGATTTATATTAATAACATTTAAAATTTTGACAATAAATAAAATTAAATACTTCCTCTATATATTTTTGTTTATTTAATCCATTTTGAACTAATTTAAGTTTTCTGGTACATTAGAAAGCATTTGATATTTATCCTTACATCCTGCTTGAAGATATTTAAGAAAAGAGTCAGAATGTTATTATTTTTACTTTAACAAAAATTTAGTCTAGCCTTTGCTTATTTTGAGTAAGATTAAATATGAGAAACGAAATAGCTCAACCTCTATGACAATCTTAAACTTTATAAATTTGAATTAATGACAAATAGATCAAAGTTTATCATCCTAACTTGTTTTTAGCATATGAATTTAAGTAAATTTATAGGCAAATGTTTTTAATAATATGTATAATAGCATAAACTTTTACTTTAGAATTAAACCATTTATATGTGATTTGTGTACTCATGCCATACACTTTATGTAAGGTTATCAATTTGATAATTCACAAGCAATGAAATTCAATTTAGAAGAGCAGCCTTAATTAGCCATCTTAATCAAACTGTATAAGATCTACTCAACTACATTATTAAGAGATTTTTTACGCATTTTTATGTTACTGCGTAAAAACAAATTAGTTTTAAATATATAATCTGCTTAAAATATCTCATTCACGAAAGGTGATTTTAAAGTTTATAATATAAGTTAACGCTAGTTCACTTTAGTTAATTATGAGTTAAATAAATTGTATAACTATTAAGTGCGACTCAGAATTATTTATTTTAGAAATGGAACATTAAATTAAGAAATTAATAATTGACTCTTCAGTAATCACTCCTAAATATAAAAGATACTG
>NZ_JAJBJC010000020.1 GCF_021811825.1 Candidatus Anadelfobacter sociabilis
AATTTATTCAACCGTTACAGATTTTGCTAGATGACGCGGCTTATCAACATCATATCCATTCTTCAAAGCCACAAAATACGCTAAAAGCTGCATAGGAATAGTATATATTATGGAAATCGCAGCAGAGCTTTTATCTACTTCTTCTGGTAATTCAATACACTCGTAACACAAATGCTTTAATCTTTCTATTCCATTTTGAGTACTTAATAGGATGATTTTACCATCCCTTGCATGAATTTCTTCAATATTTGATGCTATTTTAGCAAAAATCTCATTCTGCATCGGAGCTAGCACTATTATCGGAATATCTTTATCCACAAGTGCTATTGGTCCATGTTTTAATTCACCAGATGCTATGCCTTCACTGGGTATGTATGCCAATTCCTTCATCTTTAGCGCCCCTTCTTTCGCTAAGGGATAACAAATATTCCTCCCTATATATAAGATATATCTCGCTTTAACCAAATCTTTACTTAGATTTTCTATTTGTCCTTGCAATCGTTTTATGATTGCATCTATGTTGATGTTGTTTATTGCAAGACAAAATGATGTAAAAAACGCGCTATATACTTCTTTCTCTTTCTTTTGCGATATAGAATATGTAATAATCAATCTATCGCATAAAAATACTAATATCATAATTTGTCCGATAAATGATTTTGTAGACGCAACTGCAATTTCTGGTTCACAAAAAGTTTGTAATAAATAATCCGTAGAGCGCGCAATTTTGCTATTTTCTACATTACTAATTGCAACAGTTGTTATATTTCTATGCAACTTACAATATTTAAGGCAAGCTAAGGTATCGGCAGTTTCACCTGATTGTGATATAAATATATATAAAGTGCTAGAATTAACTTTTGGAGTTTTAGAAATAAATTCAGATGAAATTTCTATGTCAACTATTGTTTTTGTTTCGGATTCTATAATATATTTTGCTATATTTGCTGCATAAAATGATGTACCACATGCAATAATACATATTGAAGAATAATTCTTTAATAAAATTTTATTAAGCGTTCTATATAAAACGCTCTCTTGTTGTTTATACAGATTTAATAACTGATGAACAATTTTGGGTTGCTCAAATATCTCTTTTAACATGAAATTATCATAGCAGCCTTTGTCTCTAGAGACATTTGTATCAACATTTGTTTTTAATATTTTTGGAACAATGCAGTTTCCACTTTGATCAGTAACAAAAAATCTGTTCGGCTCTATTACTACTATTTGACCATCTCTCAATTCAAACATTTGGTGAGTATCTTTAGCAATTGATAATACATCAGATGTAAGATAGTGTCTATCTCTTCCCATTCCTACTAACAACGAAAGCCCTCTACATACTCCTATAATTTTCGATGGTTCATTTAAATTTAGAGCGACACATGTAAAATTCCCCTTAAGCTCGTTTATCGTTTGTCGTACAGCTTCTTCAAACGAAAGCCCAATCCTTAAATTATAGTGATGTATCAATAATGATATTACTTCAGTATCAGTATCACTATCAAATGACTCACCAAAGTTTTCTAACATCTTTCTGAGCACTAAATGATTTTCTATAATTCCATTATGTACTACAGCAATATTATGTGAGATAATTGGATGTGTATTATTTAGTGATAACTTGCCGTGTGTAGCCCATCGTGTATGACCTAATCCTATATGCCCACTAATTGGATTATGAGAATATAAATCTTTGAGTTTAGAGATTTTGCCTATAGATTTCCTAAATTGGAATTGGCTATTCTGTATGGTAATAATTCCAGCTGAATCATAACCCCTGTACTCCATTATGTGTAATCCATCTAACAATGATTCACAAACATCATTCCCTATCAAATCTACTATTGCTATTATACCACACATTTTTGACTCATATAAAAAATGATGTTTAAAAATTTATTATTTTTGCTATATACTAAGAATAATTATATAACTTAATATCTAGTATATTGCAATTAGCAGAATCGTTTGATTCTCTTGATAAGGAAAATGATTTTTGTAGACTTTATATTTCTTTTATCTTACAATTTTTACATCTTATTTTTTCATTTTTAGTTTATGCAAAAAATCTTTTCTTTCTCAGATTTTATAAAAATTTTTAGTCTCTGTACTGTAATTATATCGGCTTGTGCGTGTAACAATCCTGATGGTTCGATAAATAAAAAACAAACAGGCACTTTAATTGGTGCTGGTATGGGTGCGCTTGTTGGCTCTGCTTTTGGTGGAGGAAGTAATGGACATCTTGCTGGAGCTGCTATTGGTAGTGCTTTTGGTGCGGTAGCGGGCAATATGATAGGCAAATCTCTTGATGATAAAGATCGTTATTTGCAAGAACAGGCATATAACAATGCTCTTGAGCACAATAAAAGTGGGATATCTAGTAAATGGATTAACCCTGACAGTGGAACGCATGGTGCTATTATGCCACATAAAACTTATAGAAAAACAAATGGACAGTATTGTAGAGAATTCACACAAAAAATTACTATTGGCTCTAAAACTGAAGAAGCTGTTGGACATGCATGTCGTAACGAAGATGGTTCGTGGACCATAATGAACTAATATTTGATTAGTTATATGGAATTTGCGAGTACATCTTTTGAATTATCAATTATTAGAATCAGAAAAATACATTTGGTACTAGTGCTTGACTATTTGATTATTCCTTAAGCTACGGATTTACTATTACTATTATTACTTTGGATGACTTGACTTTGATATATTTTTGTGCGTTTGCTTCTCGTACTTGTGTTTTTATATCTGATATTTTTATCAACAACGATTAATATTTATTGCTTTTATGACTGAATTAACTCCAAGTGAGATAGTGAATGAATTAGATCGTTTTGTCGTTGGGCAAAACGCCGCAAAGCGCGCAGTTGCGAATGCTCTTCGAAATCGTTGGAGAAGGAAATTCATACCAAATGATATACGAAATGAGATAATTCCACACAATATACTAATGATAGGTCCAACTGGAGTAGGTAAAACTGAAATTGCAAGGCGTTTAGCATTATTGGCTAAGTGTCCATTTATCAAGGTAGAAGCTACTAAATTTACTGAAGTCGGATATGTTGGACGTGATGTTGATTCAATCATACGTGATTTAGTTGAAATCTCTATGAATCAAGCGCGCAGGAAGATGCAAGAAGAGTGCAAAATTAAAGCAACACAATGCGCAGAAGATAGAATATTAGACGTGATAGTTGGCAAAACGGCAACACATGAGACCAAGGAGAAATTTCGCACCAAACTAAGGCTTGGAATTCTGGATAATGATGAAATAGAAATAGAGTTATTAGAAAATACAAATAGTCGTGTATCACATTCTTTTGATTTTCCTGGTGGACATATGGGAATTTTAAATTTAAGTGATATGCTAGGAAAAGCTATGGGACAAGGAAAAATGAAAATCGTTCGACTCTCCATTAAAGATGCATTCAAGCATTTAATTAATGAAGAAAGTGCTAAATTAATTGACGAAGAAAAGGTAGCCAGTACTGCAATCGAAGATGTGGAACAGAATGCGATAGTTTTTTTAGATGAAATAGACAAAATTACTAGCCGTAATAACGATAACAGTGGTGGAAGAAGCAACATAAGTAGAGAGGGAGTGCAGCGCGATCTTCTGCCGCTTATTGAGGGTACAATCATTAATACAAAATATGGCGCAGTAAAAACTGATCATATTTTGTTTATAGCATCAGGCGCATTTCACTTTGCACAACCCTCAGATTTACTTCCAGAATTACAGGGAAGATTACCTGTACGCGTAAAATTGGAGCCATTAACAGAAGAAGATCTTGTGAAGATCTTATCAGAACCACAAAATAACTTACCTAATCAATATACTGCTCTTTTAAAGGTTGATGGCGTTTTTTTAGATTTTACCAAATGTGGAATAAAAACAATCGCCTCTATAGCAAGTGATATGAATGCCAAAATCGAAAATACAGGAGCACGCAGACTCCATACTATACTAGAGAAATTATTAGAAGACATAAGCTTCAATGCTACAGAATTACTTAAAACAAATACCAATAGAGAAACAGTAGTAACTATAGATGAAAAATATGTGATTAATAGTCTAGGCGAATTTGCGAAAGATTATAGAGATTTGAATAAATTCATTTTATGATTACCAATAGTCAATATAATACAAATGCTGTGTATATTATATTCAAATTCTACACTATTACTTTGCTACTTTTTATTTTTATTTTCGTCACTAGATCATTCATAAGAAAAAAGAAATTTCTCTATCAAAAACCTATTTTCCATAAAAAATAGTTTACATGCTGCTATCGCTAAAAATTATAAAGAAATGATGAAAAAATGTGATGAGAGAATTTAAAAAGAATGAAGATTTTCATACCTCAACACATATATGGTAGCGATACAAAAGAAGTAGATATAACAGTAAGAAATGAAGTAGTAAACTTACATAGCAGAGTAAGCTCTCCAAATTTAACTCATATTTTATATTCGTGACTAAAAGTGAGTGCTTAATCCTATAGAGTACCATTGATTTAAAACCAAACATGCCATCAGAAAGACCGCTTCTTCATTTAATAATTTTGCTGATGCAGTATTAAATGCGCGGGGATGGTCGCACGTCCAAATCTGTATTAAATATGCTATAGGAAGTATAGTATCAGATATATCTGAGATAGTGAGTATAATAAATAATATAGTAGTAGAATCTAGAGATAGCGAGGCTTTGATAGAAAAAATATAAATACTGTTGGATAAAGCTAAAACAATATAATACTTAAAATGTATATTAGATTAACTTTTTGTTTCATTAGATAATAAATAACCCATAATCAACAAATTAATCTAATGTTTTGTTTATTTCTATAGTACACAAGCTTTGGGATTATTATCCCAATAAATATAAGAAAATTACACCTAATACTTGCAAATATAAAATTATCTGCAACAATTATTATATCTGGATCAGTAATATAAATTGTTACTCTATTGTTTAAACAGAATGCAACAACAATCCAATTTTATAGATGGTTTTAGAAATATTGTAATAGGATTAATATTATTTACTATAATTCTAACATTAACAATAGGTATATCTGGCGCAATTTTTACTTTAATTGAAAAACCAGATTACATAAAAAGTGATGTAATGGGAGCATTAAAAAATCTCATACCATACAAAGTGTTGATATTATACATACAATGGTGGATTAATAATCCACATGTACAAGTGCAAGCGCATAATTATCTTTTATTAAAATTAATTTTATCTGTATCTATACCTAATATATTAGTTATCGGGATGCTAATAGCAAAACATAAAACAATATATGAACATAGACCATATAAACCAAAAGAAGCATTACATGGGGATGCGCGTTGGGCAACGCAAGAGGATATAAAAAAAGCAAATCTCAGAAGTAAAAATGGTATGCTACTTGGAGAAGATGATGATGGTTTTTTTATAGCTTCAGGTTACCAACATGCGCTACTTTTTGCACCTACTGGATCTGGAAAGGGCGTCGGCTTCGTAATCCCTAATTTATTATTTTGGGAAGAATCTGCAATTGTGCATGATATAAAATTAGAAAATTTTGATCTTACAAGTGGGTGGAGAGCAAAACAAGGACAAAAAGTTTTTATATGGAATCCAGCAAATCCAGATGGATTTACACATTGCTATAATCCATTAGATTTTATCAGCCCAAAACCAGGACAAATGGTTGATGATACACAAAAAATAGTAAAACTATTGATGCCAAAGCAAGATTTTTGGGTAAATGAGGCACGGAGTTTTTTAGTAGGAGTAATACTTTATCTCATTGCTGATCCAAATAAGGTCCAATCATTTGGAGAAGTTGTACGCACACTTAGGAGTGATGATGTAACATATAATTTAGCCGTTGTACTGGATACGATGGGAGGTGATATACATCCTGTTGCGTATATGAATATTGCTGCATTTTTGCAAAAAGCTGACAAAGAAAGATCTGGTGTATTATCAACAGCAAGTTCAGAACTTGAATTGTGGGTCAATCCATTAATTGATACCGCGACTGCATCAAGTGATTTTAGTTTTATGGATATGAAAAGGACCAAAACAACTGTGTATGTTGGAGTAACGCCAGATAATCTAAAACGTCTACAACCTTTACTGCAAGTTTTTTACCAACAAGCAACTGAGTTTATGTGTCGCAAATTACCAGGGGCAGATGAGCCTTATGGTGTACTTTTTGTTATGGATGAGTTCCCTAGTCTTGGTAAGATGGAGCAATTTATGATAGGGATTGCGTATTTCCGTGGATATCATGTAAGATTGTTTTTGATAGTACAAGATACAGAACAATTGAAAGGAACATATGAGCAATCTGGTATGAATTCCTTCCTTTCAAACTCTACTTACAGAATAACCTTCGCCGCGAATAACGTTGAAACAGCAGAATTGATTTCTAAATTATGTGGCAATAAAACAGTTGAAAATATCTCACAAAGTAGACCAAAATTCTTCGATTTAAATCCAGGTTCACATTCACAAAGTATATCAGAAACACAGCGCGCATTATTATTGCCACAAGAAGTGATTAATTTACCAAGAGATGATCAGATATTACTTATAGAAGCTAGTCCTCCTATAAGATCTAGAAAAATCAAATATTTTCAACACCTTTTATTTAAAAAAAGACTGTTACCACCAATTACTGTACCACAACAACAACCTTATGATCCAAGACAACATAATATTGAGCACACAGAAGGAGATGATAATGAAATATCAACAGATGCATCATCAAATATCGATCAAATATCAGAAGCCTCAGAAACAGATGAAAGTGAAGGTATTTTTATAGGAAAAACACAAATTATACAAAATAAAGAACAAAGCGATGCTGAAGTATTGACCGAATCCCAGACAGCCAATAACACAACATCTCAGAACGATGAAAACTAATTTTCTATAATGCTAATTTCCTATTATAAATTTAAATCTGATATCCCTTTTTTATAGCTCTCAATAACTTTGTTACATAAAATGAAATAGCGTATAAGGAAAAAATAGAAAGGAGTTTTGCAATGAGTCAAAAATACTGAGTACAAGATAGAGAGGAAGGTTGTGAGCTGTAATACATACAGCATGCAATAAACGACTAAAAAATGATAAATCATCTTAATTAGAGCTAAGGTTGGTGCATGTAAAATATTTCATTACAATATTTCGATAATATTTAAAGTTAGTAATAATATCTTTGCTTTATGTTACGCAAGCAAGAGGTGATAAGTTTTAAAAATTCACATTTGTTACTGATTTTATTATTTATTAATTTATTTTTGTAAGTTATTTATTTATATCTATAGGGATTTATATCCAAAAGTCCGTTCTGACCTATTTCCCATTATCGATTATTCTTAAGTGCAGCAAGATCTTACAAATCTTAATCTTTAAATCTCCCACTTTCACTATTTATCAAATAATTATATTACAACTATCCTTCTACGCTTACTGTTATATATTGCACATAATTTGAATATTGACACTATTTACACTACATAATAATTACTCGCTCAATAACGTATTATTTAATAAAATTCTTTGTATCATATCGCATATCTTTGGTAGTTATATTTCTTAAATAAGCATAATTCCTCCTTTGATGTGCTGCGCTTTTTCCACCACTTTTTACTTGCTGTGCAAAGCTTATATTGATATCTACTACCATATCATTTGCCCAATAACATTCATTCTCTATTATTTCTGGCCACTCCACTATGCTTATTCCACTAAGTGTTGCTTCAGATATTCCCAAATACTCTAATTCTTCCTTCATCTTTATGCGATAGAGATCGAAATGCCAAAGTATTATACCACTTTTGGTTTCGTATTGGTGCACAATATTAAATGTAGGGCTTGTTACATTAGTAGGTTCTTTCTGCAAATAATTTATCATCATTCGTGCAAAAGTTGTTTTACCAACACCCAATGGCCCATGTAGGAATACCACATCACCAACTTTTAGCTCTTTTGCAATAAACTCAGCTAATTGTTTTACAGTACCAATATTAGCATTTTGAAAATTGTGACCCATATTACTCAGTACTAATTCTATTATTAGTTCTTGCTTAAAAGAAAAATATATGTAGGATTACAGTCGTTTTTTCTTGTACTCAATATAAATTTTTGCGTTTTGCATTGTTTGAAGTAGTTTTCCATGACATTAATCCCAATTGTAATAGACCAATCTTCTCGTGGTGAAAGAGCTTATGACATATATTCAAGACTTTTGAAGGAGCGTATAATATTTCTCAATGGTCCTATTGATGATAATATTGCATCACTTGTTGTAGCGCAACTTTTATTTCTTGAATCTGAAAATCAAGAGAAGGATATCTTTATTTATATCAATTCTCCTGGGGGTCTGATTACCGCCGGTATGGCTATATATGACACTATGCAATATGTGAAATCAGATATTGTCACAATTTGTATAGGACAGGCATCTTCGATGGGATCATTTTTATTAGCATCTGGAACAAAAAATAAAAGATTTGCTTTACCACATGCAAGAATCATGATACATCAACCTCTAGGTGGGTTTCAAGGACAAGCCACGGACATAGAAATACATACAGCAGAAATATTGCGAATCAAGAAGATAATGGCCAATTTATATTCAACACACACTGGTCAAGATTTGGTGAAGATAGAATCTCACCTAGAGAGAGATTATTTCATGTCTGCTCAGCAAGCTAAAGAGTTTGGAATAATTGATAAAATAATAGATAAACGTGTATCATCATCTGAATCTACTGTTAAAAAATAAAATTGTTTTATAATGTATCTGCGTTATGGTACAAGAGAGAGTTCATAATTTATTGGGGGGGATCGGTGGTTTGCGCTTTTATATGCGCTATATGTGTGTATTGTGTATTTATAAGACCATAAAAAAGCACAATTCACAATTAGACGCTTATGTCAATATTATACAGTTCTTATGTCATAGATATTCATATGTTGCTTATCATTAGAAGATGGGATTATTGATATAAAATCCTTCACACAAAAATCCCTTTTTATACCTAAAACATCTTTTAAGTGTTTGATAAGATCATCTTCAACAAACCCTCCATTGAGAAGTTCAGCAAAAATTTTTATTGTTTTATTATGCAAACCTTCACAATTTATAGTTGCAGCTTTCAAAAAATTTTTTAACATACTCTTTTGATCTATATCATTAAAGAAATAATTTGCACAAACACTCCTCATATATGTTATATTTAAAATATTCTCATCTAAAAGTGGTATAAAATCTATAAAAGCTTGCATGAAAGACCACATAATACTCCTATTACCTAAAATATCTTTCTTGATCTGTGGTATTGAACAATCTGCTGTTAGAAGATTTTTTGATAAATTACACAATTTTCCATCAGCATCTTTATGAAAGATAAATTTTGTTAATTCAAGTATTTCGTAAGATCCATATTGATTGAGAAATTTGAGAAAATTATCAATAAAATGATGATCTAATTGATCTGTAAGTACTAAATTATCCATATCAAAATTATCATTAATATATTTATATGATATAATGACGATAAAACTCCAAAATTTCATCACAGGATTAATCTCAATATCTAAACTATTTAAATATTTTGCTAAAAAAAAGAATTTACTCCTTTTCCTTTGGCTTATATGTTGAGCATTACTAATGCCAGTCTTTATATCAAATGATATTAAGTGTTTTATGAAATATATGTTAAGGTATTTTAGTAGAAAAGCATTTATACGTTCTGTAAGAGTAGAATGTGTTAACGCTATATTTGATTTATCTAATTGATTCATTAAAAAGATAAAATCATTTGGGATGAATTTATTTTTCGATCCACTATATCCTTTATATAGAGATAAAAGATCCCAAAAGATAGATCTTATATTATCATGGATTGTTTTTTTATCATTCAACATATCACACAGTATTTGTAAGCTGATACTATTAGTTGTGTAAATCCCTAGCGCTGGAACATACAAAATATTATCAAGAAATCTTACAAGAAAGAGCTTCGATCTCGCATCATTAGAAAATTCTTTCCAACAAAACTCAAGTGACTCAAGTTTTTTATCTATTTCAATCTTGGTGATATATGCAGTTTGATCACTTTTGTACTCATTGATACATTGTTTTACACTATCTATAAAACTATGGAAAAAGTCCATCAGCTTAAAAGAATAATAAACACGCTTTTCTCTATTACTAAAGAATATAGTGTTACAATTGGTAATACAATTTTGATACTCACTATAGGAAATTTTAGCTTCAGCAAAGTTTGAAAGAAAAGCAATATAATCCCCTTTCATAAAATTTCCATTAAGAAGTATAACTAAATAAATTTGATATTAATAACTGACGTACATAATTCATACCTATGTAAGGGCACAGGTATAAATGCTAAGAGGAAAATTATTACTAGTCAATGAAATATCTATTTATTGTACCATCTTTACTAAAAATATAAAAACTATTGCCTTGTATCAAAATTGTATTACCAATTGTAACACTATATTCTTTAGTAATAGAGAAAAGCGTGTTTATTATTCTTTTAAGCTGATGGACTTTTTCCATAGTTTTATAGATAGTGTAAAACAATGTATCAATGAGTACAAAAGTGATCAAACTGCATATATCACCAAGATTGAAATAGATAAAAAACTTGAGTCACTTGAGTTTTGTTGGAAAGAATTTTCTAATGATGCGAGATCGAAGCTCTTTCTTGTAAGATTTCTTGATAATATTTTGTATGTTCCAGCGCTAGGGATTTACACAACTAATAGTATCAGCTTACAAATACTGTGTGATATGTTGAATGATAAAAAAACAATCCATGATAATATAAGATCTATCTTTTGGGATCTTTTATCTCTATATAAAGGATATAGTGGATCGAAAAATAAATTCATCCCAAATGATTTTATCTTTTTAATGAATCAATTAGATAAATCAAATATAGCGTTAACACATTCTACTCTTACAGAACGTATAAATGCTTTTCTACTAAAATACCTTAACATATATTTCATAAAACACTTAATATCATTTGATATAAAGACTGGCATTAGTAATGCTCAACATATAAGCCAAAGGAAAAGGAGTAAATTCTTTTTTTTAGCAAAATATTTAAATAGTTTAGATATTGAGATTAATCCTGTGATGAAATTTTGGAGTTTTATCGTCATTATATCATATAAATATATTAATGATAATTTTGATATGGATAATTTAGTACTTACAGATCAATTAGATCATCATTTTATTGATAATTTTCTCAAATTTCTCAATCAATATGGATCTTACGAAATACTTGAATTAACAAAATTTATCTTTCATAAAGATGCTGATGGAAAATTGTGTAATTTATCAAAAAATCTTCTAACAGCAGATTGTTCAATACCACAGATCAAGAAAGATATTTTAGGTAATAGGAGTATTATGTGGTCTTTCATGCAAGCTTTTATAGATTTTATACCACTTTTAGATGAGAATATTTTAAATATAACATATATGAGGAGTGTTTGTGCAAATTATTTCTTTAATGATATAGATCAAAAGAGTATGTTAAAAAATTTTTTGAAAGCTGCAACTATAAATTGTGAAGGTTTGCATAATAAAACAATAAAAATTTTTGCTGAACTTCTCAATGGAGGGTTTGTTGAAGATGATCTTATCAAACACTTAAAAGATGTTTTAGGTATAAAAAGGGATTTTTGTGTGAAGGATTTTATATCAATAATCCCATCTTCTAATGATAAGCAACATATGAATATCTATGACATAAGAACTGTATAATATTGACATAAGCGTCTAATTGTGAATTGTGCTTTTTTATGGTCTTATAAATACACAATACACACATATAGCGCATATAAAAGCGCAAACCACCGATCCCCCCCAATAAATTATGAACTCTCTCTTGTACCATAACGCAGATACATTATAAAACAATTTTATTTTTTAACAGTAGATTCAGATGATGATACACGTTTATCTATTATTTTATCAATTATTCCAAACTCTTTAGCTTGCTGAGCAGACATGAAATAATCTCTCTCTAGGTGAGATTCTATCTTCACCAAATCTTGACCAGTGTGTGTTGAATATAAATTGGCCATTATCTTCTTGATTCGCAATATTTCTGCTGTATGTATTTCTATGTCCGTGGCTTGTCCTTGAAACCCACCTAGAGGTTGATGTATCATGATTCTTGCATGTGGTAAAGCAAATCTTTTATTTTTTGTTCCAGATGCTAATAAAAATGATCCCATCGAAGATGCCTGTCCTATACAAATTGTGACAATATCTGATTTCACATATTGCATAGTGTCATATATAGCCATACCGGCGGTAATCAGACCCCCAGGAGAATTGATATAAATAAAGATATCCTTCTCTTGATTTTCAGATTCAAGAAATAAAAGTTGCGCTACAACAAGTGATGCAATATTATCATCAATAGGACCATTGAGAAATATTATACGCTCCTTCAAAAGTCTTGAATATATGTCATAAGCTCTTTCACCACGAGAAGATTGGTCTATTACAATTGGGATTAATGTCATGGAAAACTACTTCAAACAATGCAAAACGCAAAAATTTATATTGAGTACAAGAAAAAACGACTGTAATCCTACATATATTTTTCTTTTAAGCAAGAACTAATAATAGAATTAGTACTGAGTAATATGGGTCACAATTTTCAAAATGCTAATATTGGTACTGTAAAACAATTAGCTGAGTTTATTGCAAAAGAGCTAAAAGTTGGTGATGTGGTATTCCTACATGGGCCATTGGGTGTTGGTAAAACAACTTTTGCACGAATGATGATAAATTATTTGCAGAAAGAACCTACTAATGTAACAAGCCCTACATTTAATATTGTGCACCAATACGAAACCAAAAGTGGTATAATACTTTGGCATTTCGATCTCTATCGCATAAAGATGAAGGAAGAATTAGAGTATTTGGGAATATCTGAAGCAACACTTAGTGGAATAAGCATAGTGGAGTGGCCAGAAATAATAGAGAATGAATGTTATTGGGCAAATGATATGGTAGTAGATATCAATATAAGCTTTGCACAGCAAGTAAAAAGTGGTGGAAAAAGCGCAGCACATCAAAGGAGGAATTATGCTTATTTAAGAAATATAACTACCAAAGATATGCGATATGATACAAAGAATTTTATTAAATAATACGTTATTGAGCGAGTAATTATTATGTAGTGTAAATAGTGTCAATATTCAAATTATGTGCAATATATAACAGTAAGCGTAGAAGGATAGTTGTAATATAATTATTTGATAAATAGTGAAAGTGGGAGATTTAAAGATTAAGATTTGTAAGATCTTGCTGCACTTAAGAATAATCGATAATGGGAAATAGGTCAGAACGGACTTTTGGATATAAATCCCTATAGATATAAATAAATAACTTACAAAAATAAATTAATAAATAATAAAATCAGTAACAAATGTGAATTTTTAAAACTTATCACCTCTTGCTTGCGTAACATAAAGCAAAGATATTATTACTAACTTTAAATATTATCGAAATATTGTAATGAAATATTTTACATGCACCAACCTTAGCTCTAATTAAGATGATTTATCATTTTTTAGTCGTTTATTGCATGCTGTATGTATTACAGCTCACAACCTTCCTCTCTATCTTGTACTCAGTATTTTTGACTCATTGCAAAACTCCTTTCTATTTTTTCCTTATACGCTATTTCATTTTATGTAACAAAGTTATTGAGAGCTATAAAAAAGGGATATCAGATTTAAATTTATAATAGGAAATTAGCATTATAGAAAATTAGTTTTCATCGTTCTGAGATGTTGTGTTATTGGCTGTCTGGGATTCGGTCAATACTTCAGCATCGCTTTGTTCTTTATTTTGTATAATTTGTGTTTTTCCTATAAAAATACCTTCACTTTCATCTGTTTCTGAGGCTTCTGATATTTGATCGATATTTGATGATGCATCTGTTGATATTTCATTATCATCTCCTTCTGTGTGCTCAATATTATGTTGTCTTGGATCATAAGGTTGTTGTTGTGGTACAGTAATTGGTGGTAACAGTCTTTTTTTAAATAAAAGGTGTTGAAAATATTTGATTTTTCTAGATCTTATAGGAGGACTAGCTTCTATAAGTAATATCTGATCATCTCTTGGTAAATTAATCACTTCTTGTGGCAATAATAATGCGCGCTGTGTTTCTGATATACTTTGTGAATGTGAACCTGGATTTAAATCGAAGAATTTTGGTCTACTTTGTGAGATATTTTCAACTGTTTTATTGCCACATAATTTAGAAATCAATTCTGCTGTTTCAACGTTATTCGCGGCGAAGGTTATTCTGTAAGTAGAGTTTGAAAGGAAGGAATTCATACCAGATTGCTCATATGTTCCTTTCAATTGTTCTGTATCTTGTACTATCAAAAACAATCTTACATGATATCCACGGAAATACGCAATCCCTATCATAAATTGCTCCATCTTACCAAGACTAGGGAACTCATCCATAACAAAAAGTACACCATAAGGCTCATCTGCCCCTGGTAATTTGCGACACATAAACTCAGTTGCTTGTTGGTAAAAAACTTGCAGTAAAGGTTGTAGACGTTTTAGATTATCTGGCGTTACTCCAACATACACAGTTGTTTTGGTCCTTTTCATATCCATAAAACTAAAATCACTTGATGCAGTCGCGGTATCAATTAATGGATTGACCCACAATTCAAGTTCTGAACTTGCTGTTGATAATACACCAGATCTTTCTTTGTCAGCTTTTTGCAAAAATGCAGCAATATTCATATACGCAACAGGATGTATATCACCTCCCATCGTATCCAGTACAACGGCTAAATTATATGTTACATCATCACTCCTAAGTGTGCGTACAACTTCTCCAAATGATTGGACCTTATTTGGATCAGCAATGAGATAAAGTATTACTCCTACTAAAAAACTCCGTGCCTCATTTACCCAAAAATCTTGCTTTGGCATCAATAGTTTTACTATTTTTTGTGTATCATCAACCATTTGTCCTGGTTTTGGGCTGATAAAATCTAATGGATTATAGCAATGTGTAAATCCATCTGGATTTGCTGGATTCCATATAAAAACTTTTTGTCCTTGTTTTGCTCTCCACCCACTTGTAAGATCAAAATTTTCTAATTTTATATCATGCACAATTGCAGATTCTTCCCAAAATAATAAATTAGGGATTACGAAGCCGACGCCCTTTCCAGATCCAGTAGGTGCAAAAAGTAGCGCATGTTGGTAACCTGAAGCTATAAAAAAACCATCATCATCTTCTCCAAGTAGCATACCATTTTTACTTCTGAGATTTGCTTTTTTTATATCCTCTTGCGTTGCCCAACGCGCATCCCCATGTAATGCTTCTTTTGGTTTATATGGTCTATGTTCATATATTGTTTTATGTTTTGCTATTAGCATCCCGATAACTAATATATTAGGTATAGATACAGATAAAATTAATTTTAATAAAAGATAATTATGCGCTTGCACTTGTACATGTGGATTATTAATCCACCATTGTATGTATAATATCAACACTTTGTATGGTATGAGATTTTTTAATGCTCCCATTACATCACTTTTTATGTAATCTGGTTTTTCAATTAAAGTAAAAATTGCGCCAGATATACCTATTGTTAATGTTAGAATTATAGTAAATAATATTAATCCTATTACAATATTTCTAAAACCATCTATAAAATTGGATTGTTGTTGCATTCTGTTTAAACAATAGAGTAACAATTTATATTACTGATCCAGATATAATAATTGTTGCAGATAATTTTATATTTGCAAGTATTAGGTGTAATTTTCTTATATTTATTGGGATAATAATCCCAAAGCTTGTGTACTATAGAAATAAACAAAACATTAGATTAATTTGTTGATTATGGGTTATTTATTATCTAATGAAACAAAAAGTTAATCTAATATACATTTTAAGTATTATATTGTTTTAGCTTTATCCAACAGTATTTATATTTTTTCTATCAAAGCCTCGCTATCTCTAGATTCTACTACTATATTATTTATTATACTCACTATCTCAGATATATCTGATACTATACTTCCTATAGCATATTTAATACAGATTTGGACGTGCGACCATCCCCGCGCATTTAATACTGCATCAGCAAAATTATTAAATGAAGAAGCGGTCTTTCTGATGGCATGTTTGGTTTTAAATCAATGGTACTCTATAGGATTAAGCACTCACTTTTAGTCACGAATATAAAATATGAGTTAAATTTGGAGAGCTTACTCTGCTATGTAAGTTTACTACTTCATTTCTTACTGTTATATCTACTTCTTTTGTATCGCTACCATATATGTGTTGAGGTATGAAAATCTTCATTCTTTTTAAATTCTCTCATCACATTTTTTCATCATTTCTTTATAATTTTTAGCGATAGCAGCATGTAAACTATTTTTTATGGAAAATAGGTTTTTGATAGAGAAATTTCTTTTTTCTTATGAATGATCTAGTGACGAAAATAAAAATAAAAAGTAGCAAAGTAATAGTGTAGAATTTGAATATAATATACACAGCATTTGTATTATATTGACTATTGGTAATCATAAAATGAATTTATTCAAATCTCTATAATCTTTCGCAAATTCGCCTAGACTATTAATCACATATTTTTCATCTATAGTTACTACTGTTTCTCTATTGGTATTTGTTTTAAGTAATTCTGTAGCATTGAAGCTTATGTCTTCTAATAATTTCTCTAGTATAGTATGGAGTCTGCGTGCTCCTGTATTTTCGATTTTGGCATTCATATCACTTGCTATAGAGGCGATTGTTTTTATTCCACATTTGGTAAAATCTAAAAAAACGCCATCAACCTTTAAAAGAGCAGTATATTGATTAGGTAAGTTATTTTGTGGTTCTGATAAGATCTTCACAAGATCTTCTTCTGTTAATGGCTCCAATTTTACGCGTACAGGTAATCTTCCCTGTAATTCTGGAAGTAAATCTGAGGGTTGTGCAAAGTGAAATGCGCCTGATGCTATAAACAAAATATGATCAGTTTTTACTGCGCCATATTTTGTATTAATGATTGTACCCTCAATAAGCGGCAGAAGATCGCGCTGCACTCCCTCTCTACTTATGTTGCTTCTTCCACCACTGTTATCGTTATTACGGCTAGTAATTTTGTCTATTTCATCTAAAAAAACTATCGCATTCTGTTCCACATCTTCGATTGCAGTACTGGCTACCTTTTCTTCGTCAATTAATTTAGCACTTTCTTCATTAATTAAATGCTTGAATGCATCTTTAATGGAGAGTCGAACGATTTTCATTTTTCCTTGTCCCATAGCTTTTCCTAGCATATCACTTAAATTTAAAATTCCCATATGTCCACCAGGAAAATCAAAAGAATGTGATACACGACTATTTGTATTTTCTAATAACTCTATTTCTATTTCATCATTATCCAGAATTCCAAGCCTTAGTTTGGTGCGAAATTTCTCCTTGGTCTCATGTGTTGCCGTTTTGCCAACTATCACGTCTAATATTCTATCTTCTGCGCATTGTGTTGCTTTAATTTTGCACTCTTCTTGCATCTTCCTGCGCGCTTGATTCATAGAGATTTCAACTAAATCACGTATGATTGAATCAACATCACGTCCAACATATCCGACTTCAGTAAATTTAGTAGCTTCTACCTTGATAAATGGACACTTAGCCAATAATGCTAAACGCCTTGCAATTTCAGTTTTACCTACTCCAGTTGGACCTATCATTAGTATATTGTGTGGAATTATCTCATTTCGTATATCATTTGGTATGAATTTCCTTCTCCAACGATTTCGAAGAGCATTCGCAACTGCGCGCTTTGCGGCGTTTTGCCCAACGACAAAACGATCTAATTCATTCACTATCTCACTTGGAGTTAATTCAGTCATAAAAGCAATAAATATTAATCGTTGTTGATAAAAATATCAGATATAAAAACACAAGTACGAGAAGCAAACGCACAAAAATATATCAAAGTCAAGTCATCCAAAGTAATAATAGTAATAGTAAATCCGTAGCTTAAGGAATAATCAAATAGTCAAGCACTAGTACCAAATGTATTTTTCTGATTCTAATAATTGATAATTCAAAAGATGTACTCGCAAATTCCATATAACTAATCAAATATTAGTTCATTATGGTCCACGAACCATCTTCGTTACGACATGCATGTCCAACAGCTTCTTCAGTTTTAGAGCCAATAGTAATTTTTTGTGTGAATTCTCTACAATACTGTCCATTTGTTTTTCTATAAGTTTTATGTGGCATAATAGCACCATGCGTTCCACTGTCAGGGTTAATCCATTTACTAGATATCCCACTTTTATTGTGCTCAAGAGCATTGTTATATGCCTGTTCTTGCAAATAACGATCTTTATCATCAAGAGATTTGCCTATCATATTGCCCGCTACCGCACCAAAAGCACTACCAATAGCAGCTCCAGCAAGATGTCCATTACTTCCTCCACCAAAAGCAGAGCCAACAAGCGCACCCATACCAGCACCAATTAAAGTGCCTGTTTGTTTTTTATTTATCGAACCATCAGGATTGTTACACGCACAAGCCGATATAATTACAGTACAGAGACTAAAAATTTTTATAAAATCTGAGAAAGAAAAGATTTTTTGCATAAACTAAAAATGAAAAAATAAGATGTAAAAATTGTAAGATAAAAGAAATATAAAGTCTACAAAAATCATTTTCCTTATCAAGAGAATCAAACGATTCTGCTAATTGCAATATACTAGATATTAAGTTATATAATTATTCTTAGTATATAGCAAAAATAATAAATTTTTAAACATCATTTTTTATATGAGTCAAAAATGTGTGGTATAATAGCAATAGTAGATTTGATAGGGAATGATGTTTGTGAATCATTGTTAGATGGATTACACATAATGGAGTACAGGGGTTATGATTCAGCTGGAATTATTACCATACAGAATAGCCAATTCCAATTTAGGAAATCTATAGGCAAAATCTCTAAACTCAAAGATTTATATTCTCATAATCCAATTAGTGGGCATATAGGATTAGGTCATACACGATGGGCTACACACGGCAAGTTATCACTAAATAATACACATCCAATTATCTCACATAATATTGCTGTAGTACATAATGGAATTATAGAAAATCATTTAGTGCTCAGAAAGATGTTAGAAAACTTTGGTGAGTCATTTGATAGTGATACTGATACTGAAGTAATATCATTATTGATACATCACTATAATTTAAGGATTGGGCTTTCGTTTGAAGAAGCTGTACGACAAACGATAAACGAGCTTAAGGGGAATTTTACATGTGTCGCTCTAAATTTAAATGAACCATCGAAAATTATAGGAGTATGTAGAGGGCTTTCGTTGTTAGTAGGAATGGGAAGAGATAGACACTATCTTACATCTGATGTATTATCAATTGCTAAAGATACTCACCAAATGTTTGAATTGAGAGATGGTCAAATAGTAGTAATAGAGCCGAACAGATTTTTTGTTACTGATCAAAGTGGAAACTGCATTGTTCCAAAAATATTAAAAACAAATGTTGATACAAATGTCTCTAGAGACAAAGGCTGCTATGATAATTTCATGTTAAAAGAGATATTTGAGCAACCCAAAATTGTTCATCAGTTATTAAATCTGTATAAACAACAAGAGAGCGTTTTATATAGAACGCTTAATAAAATTTTATTAAAGAATTATTCTTCAATATGTATTATTGCATGTGGTACATCATTTTATGCAGCAAATATAGCAAAATATATTATAGAATCCGAAACAAAAACAATAGTTGACATAGAAATTTCATCTGAATTTATTTCTAAAACTCCAAAAGTTAATTCTAGCACTTTATATATATTTATATCACAATCAGGTGAAACTGCCGATACCTTAGCTTGCCTTAAATATTGTAAGTTGCATAGAAATATAACAACTGTTGCAATTAGTAATGTAGAAAATAGCAAAATTGCGCGCTCTACGGATTATTTATTACAAACTTTTTGTGAACCAGAAATTGCAGTTGCGTCTACAAAATCATTTATCGGACAAATTATGATATTAGTATTTTTATGCGATAGATTGATTATTACATATTCTATATCGCAAAAGAAAGAGAAAGAAGTATATAGCGCGTTTTTTACATCATTTTGTCTTGCAATAAACAACATCAACATAGATGCAATCATAAAACGATTGCAAGGACAAATAGAAAATCTAAGTAAAGATTTGGTTAAAGCGAGATATATCTTATATATAGGGAGGAATATTTGTTATCCCTTAGCGAAAGAAGGGGCGCTAAAGATGAAGGAATTGGCATACATACCCAGTGAAGGCATAGCATCTGGTGAATTAAAACATGGACCAATAGCACTTGTGGATAAAGATATTCCGATAATAGTGCTAGCTCCGATGCAGAATGAGATTTTTGCTAAAATAGCATCAAATATTGAAGAAATTCATGCAAGGGATGGTAAAATCATCCTATTAAGTACTCAAAATGGAATAGAAAGATTAAAGCATTTGTGTTACGAGTGTATTGAATTACCAGAAGAAGTAGATAAAAGCTCTGCTGCGATTTCCATAATATATACTATTCCTATGCAGCTTTTAGCGTATTTTGTGGCTTTGAAGAATGGATATGATGTTGATAAGCCGCGTCATCTAGCAAAATCTGTAACGGTTGAATAAATT
>NZ_JAJBJC010000178.1 GCF_021811825.1 Candidatus Anadelfobacter sociabilis
GTCTTGTTCTTCTAAGTATGTACAAAATATTTAATTTTCTAATTTGTCACAATATGAGACTGATATTATAAAATGAATTCTGCTTAATAAAGTATACTAATAATGATTAATATTTTAATAGTAAAATCATTTAATAAGCAACTAAGAATTGGTACACAATGCATTTTATCATCTCATATCGAGATATTTTAAATGCTCTTTGATTATTTTATACCGAAGGAAATTTTCAGAAACTTTCATAGCTTAGCCAATGTTATGGTTAATCAAGGAGATAAATTATGCTTTAATTATACAAACATCTAAATTTCAAATAATAATCATGCAATTTCTTAATATATTAAATTGTTTTTTACTAGGCATAACAACTTGTATGATTTGAAACTTGAGAATACTATTAAAACATGATAAGATCTTTTAAATATGATAATTGAAATGCTTTGATCAATAAAAATTTGCAATTGCTATCTATTATCTAAAGTAAAACAAAAATGATGTCATTTTTTCAAGAAGAGGTATATGCCATTATTCGAATAGCAAAGTTTATATTCATAATAGAAATATTATTTTATAAAAGTACTAATGTGAATTTTTTTAAATTCTCTTTAAGATTTTTTATTATTTATTACTTACCATCACCACTATTTAGTGTTACTGACAAATCAGATGATGTAGTTTGTGTGAGTAAATTGGTACTTAATGATACGTCTGAGATTTCTTTAATAGTTCTCATATATGATTTAGCATAATAGGCATATGAATCTGAAGATTTGCTTCCACTAAGAACTACCCTAAATTATTGAATTGATAGTTAAGCAACAAATCAAAATCTAATTTATATATATTTAAGTTAAAAATAACGGTAATTAGCAAAACAAAGCAATAAAACTATGAATCTATATTCATATATAAAGATTAAGTTTTTGTAAGAGATACTATAAATCAATGACGATCCTTCAAAAGAAAAATTGAAAAATGTTGGCATATAAGTATTTATAATCTATTTTAATAATAATTTAAGATATGAAAACTTACCTTTGTGTATCGGATTCATAACTAATTGAATAAATTTTAATCCCTGATGTAAATTTATAAGAGCTTACATTATTAGTTTCAAGTGTAAGAATAAATAATCAATATACAGAGGATAAATCAGCCATTGTAATGTAAACGCTTTTACTTCTATATTGAAGGTAAATCGGAGAGCTCAAAGTTGTAGTCGATTTATATCTATTTGAGTAAACTGCACCTGATGAAACATAGAACCCAGTCAAGTATAAATAACTGTCAAGATCTGATATTGTATAAACTACTGTTTTCTCACTATTAAGTCATGAATGATGGATATATGCATTTCAATTTCCAGTTCAAGAAATCAGATTTTTCCATTGAACACTAAAGGATGTCGTACTATAAATAAAAAAATCATGCTTACTTTACTAATTTAAATACTGCTTGGGTGGTAGTTTGAGATGAAATATAAAGCTTTGGCCCACTAATTGAAACAATTGAATAAGGAATCTTTCAGTTTGTAGTTTGATATCAGCTTAGTGCTATAATTTTAGTTGCTTTTATCACAAAATTTATATTTAATATCTAAATAAATTATGATAAATTAAAAAATGATAGTTTTGCTAAAGATGAATTAATTATTTACTTTAGAATTAGTTATCTAATCTTGAAAATACAATTAGGCTTAAAAAAAATTGTAGACATGATAACTTTCGTAAAGTTTATAAGAGTATTAAATATTAAACTTACATCCAGTAGAGTAAATTCAGATATATCCATTATTGCTAGAATCCTCAATTGACAGATATATTTTATTACTATCTGAAATAGCAACTCTACAATAATCACTACTACACGTATAAGATAAAGAGCTGTCTTCATAACTAAATATTAATGCTCCATTAGTAGTATTTGCTGAGAAAAAGTATAAATGAGTACCGCTATTATTAAGAATGTAGTAAATAGAAGATTGATTGTTATCCATAGCAAAACTATATGCTGCTGGTGCTCCTAAATAGAACTTGCTCCATGTCTGAGTATCCGA
>NZ_JAJBJC010000179.1 GCF_021811825.1 Candidatus Anadelfobacter sociabilis
AAAACACTTTAAAAATCAAAAATACACTTGATAAATTATGATCTCGATTAATTACATTATCACGGGAGGGTTTTTTGTATTTATGTTGTTATCGGGCTGGTACTACAGGAATCATATCAGAAGTTTTCAAGATTTTGCGCTATCACGGGGACAATACTCAACTCTTGTAATGGTCTTTACCTACATAAGCACATTGATTGGAGGTGGACATACTGTTGGTGTAATACAAAAAATATATAGTGAAGGATTACTATTTGTTCTTGTATTTTTTGGTATGCCGCTAGAGAAATTCTTCGGTGCTAAGTATATAGTTCCACGAATTGTACAACATAAAAATCTCTATTCTCTTGGAGAATTGATGGGTCGTTTATATGGTGCACGTATCAAGATCTTCACGAGCTTATTTTGCGTTATCTCTGGAATTGGTTCGTTAGTTGTACAAATGATGGCTATGGGTTATTTGATGCAATATTTTTTTGAAATACCGATGCTCATGGGCGCTTTATTAACAGGAAGTATTATGGCTTTATATTCCTTCTGGGGTGGAATCAAAGTGATCGCCATGACCGATGTTGTACAGTTCTGTTTTATTGTCATTGTTATTCCCCTAGTCAGCATTTTTCTAATTAATAAAGCTGGTGGACTTTTAGCAATTCTACCAACTGTCAAATTTGATACACTTGATAAAAGAAGTATGAGCTTGTGGTCATATGCTGCTTTGTTTGTTATAAATGCAATTCCCTATTTACATGTTGATTTATTTAACAAATATTTGATATGCAAAAATCTCAAACAAATTAGAATCTGCCTTTATAGTGCTATAGTTTTTGAAATATTCCTACTCATTATATTCACGTTTGTTGGATTAGGACTTCGTTTTTTAACTAAAGATTCAAATATAGAATTTTTCTCACTTTTGAGTAAATTCAGCAGTGGCGATGAAATATTACCAAGTGTATTTGTTGTTGGTTTTTTAGCCATTATGCTCTCTACAGCAGATTCTATTTTACACGCTTGTAGTGTTGAGCTTACCCAAGGTGTGATATGTATTATCTTTAAACAAATTTCTGAAAAATTAAAATTATCATTAGTAAAGACTAGCCTTATATTTTGTGGAGCAATCGCGATAATAATAACTTTGTTTTTTGATGATATTGTATATATCACAGCATTTTTTTCATCTTTATATACAATTGCAGTATTGATCCCGCTGTTTATGGCGTTGTTTGGATATAAAACAACACAGATGCAATGTTTGACGATTGTAAGTGTTATGACCACTTTGTTCTTTATAGTTGATTCACTAGTTTCGCAGTATTATAGCTATATAGGGTTTTTAGGCGTAATCGCTATAACAGCACTGACTTTCTTTGTTACTGTATATTTTGCAGAACAATTAAAACACCTTAAAGCGACATGGTGCAAAAACGATTTCAGTATCGGCAAATGGTGTGAAAAAGATATATTAGCACAAAATTTTTGTTACGAAACAGTGTTAGTGTTTTTATTTTTGTTCAATATAATACCTCACTTCTTCCTACATATAGATGATAGTTTCTATAGTTGGGCAGTTTGCACGCAAGTTTTAGCATTGTTAGTGCCAATACTGTTTTTTCTCATAAGTACTATTTTTAATAAAACAAAATATATTGCTTTTGGTTGGTATATAGTTTTGTTGATCACGCTTGTCATCATTCCAGGTATTCATGTTTGTATCAGCAAGGGAAGTCTTGAGTGGTTGATCAGTGCATTCATTTCCTTATTTTTGCTATCAGTATTGGTGAATTGGAGGGGTTGTATATTACTCATATCACTTGGTACATTCTTTTGTTTTATCTTTCACTATTTTATAACGTGGGAGTTTTTTAAAATAAACTACAGCACAGCTTACTTTGTAGTATATTTCCTACTCTTTCTTTTGTTCGCTAACCTTATCTGGAGGAGACAAAAAGATAAGGGGCATATGTTAAATATGGATATTGCTAAAACATTAGCAGTTTCTATAGCACACGAGCTTCTTCCTAAAATCAATAGAGTTA
>NZ_JAJBJC010000072.1 GCF_021811825.1 Candidatus Anadelfobacter sociabilis
GAAATCAAAAGCACACTGACTATTAATTTGACTCTTATTAATCACGCATCTTAGATGTGGAATTAAGTGTATTAGGTAGACATTAGTATATTAGTAAGTTATTCATACAGTTTTTAAAAAATTATAAGCTAATAACGCACTATATGTGAAATTCAACAAATAGAGAAAAAGTGGTATTAAATTTAAGCTAATCGTTTTTCATCTAAGTCATATAGATATCATTGTTGATACTATTTTTTAGTATAGTAGATGTTTTAAATCTAATAGCTTTTCTAGCTCCAATTATCATTTTTTCTCCAGTTTTGAGATTAATACCAATCCTTTCTTTTCTATTGAATATTATAAATGAGCCAAAACCTCTAAGTTTCACTATTTTTCCTTGAATTAAAGCATTAGTAATACAACTTATCAGTGTATTAATATATTTATTTGCATCTTGTAATTTAATTGATAGCCTCAAAGATAAGGTGCGTGCTAAATGCTCTCTTATAACTGTTCGATTTTGTAACATATTCTGTTATTATACTGTTATTATTTGTACCATATTATCTCTTTTTGAAGATAAATTAATACATTACTTTTTATAAAAAACTAGCATAAAAGAATATAGAAATACAGAAAGATTTTAGAAAGTTATTTTAGAGAGTTGTAACATTATTACATATATCACGAAGTATTAGTGATTTTACTTTTCTTTTAGCAGAATATATTTATAATGAAAAGCCGATATTTCGGGTTTTAGTGTTTTTATAGTTTATAATTTTTGGAAGATTTAAATAGTGAAAGATCAACAACGGGGAATTGTACAAGTTGCGATAGATAAGGAGATGGAGCAATCCTATTTGGATTACGCAATGAGTGTTATAGTAGGGCGTGCGCTGCCAGATTGTCGTGATGGTTTAAAACCAGTTCATCGTAGAATTCTTTATGCTATGTATAATACTGGCAATAATTATGATAAGCCATATAGAAAATCTGCGAGAGTCGTTGGTGAAGTGATGGGAAAATATCATCCACACGGAGATATGCCTATCTATGGAGCCTTAGTTAGAATGGCACAAGATTTTTCATTAAGAGCACCTCTTATAGATGGTCAGGGTAATTTTGGTTCAATAGATGGAGATTCTCCTGCACAAATGCGTTATACTGAGGCGCGTTTACAGAAAATTTCTACTTTAGGGCTACTCATTGATATAGATAATGATACAGTTGATTTTAGTGATAATTATGATGGGTCCGAGCAGGAGCCTGTAATTCTACCTGCAAGGTATCCAAATCTATTAGTTAATGGTTCTAACGGTATCGCAGTTGGTATGGCAACTAATGTCCCAACACATAATCTTGGTGAAGTAATAGATGCTTGTTGCGCATATTTAGATAATGAAAATATAACAATTGATGAATTAGTATGTCATGTTCCTGCTCCTGATTTTCCAAGTGGTGGGGAAATCTTAAGTAGCCGTCAATCACGCACAGCCATGATGACTGGTCGTGGTGGTATTGCTATACGTGGTATAGCAAGATTTGAGAATATCGGTACACATCATAAATCCATAGTTATCAGTGAAATTCCTTATCAAGTCAATAAAGCTGAACTTGTAAAATCTATAGAAACTCTCAGTACAAACAAGACCATTGAGGGGATAGCAGAAATTAGAGATGAAACAAACAAGCTTGGAATACGTATCGTAGTTGAATTAAAACGAGATATCGAACCAGAAGTTGTATTAAATCAACTATACCGTTGTACTCAATTACAAACATCTTTTGGAGTGAATATGCTTGCTCTGAGGGATGGTATACCAATTGTGATGAATCTGCTTGATATAATATCATCATTTATAAAATTTAGAGAAGAAGTTGTTACTCGTAGAACAAAATATTTACTTTCTAAAGCACGAGATAGAGCACATATATTAGTAGGTCTGCTTTTAGCGTTAGAGAACATAGATAATGTTATATCACTTATCCGCTCTTCTAAAGATACTGCCGCAGCTAGAGATGCGCTGTTAAAAACAAAATGGTCAGCCAAGACCGCTCAAGTATTAATAAAACTGGTTGATAATCCACTTAATCGCATAGAAGAAGATGAGGTTTCTTGTTACTTAAGTGATGATCAAGTAAAAGCCATTCTTGAGATGAAATTACAAAGATTGACAGGATTGGAATATGATAAGATAGCAAATGAACTTAATAATCTTTCTAAGGAAATCAATTATTTTCAATCTATACTTGAATCACGCACTCTATTGATGGGTGTTATTAGACAAGAGCTTATAGAAATTAAAACAAATTTTGGCACACCTAGACTTACTAAGATCATAGATGTTGCACTTAGTGTAGATGATGAAGATCTAATACAAGAAGAGGAGGTTGTAGTAGTTGTAACTAAGAATGGATATATTAAACGCACACCTTTAGACCAGTATAAGACACA
The DNA here is from genome assembly GCF_021811825.1 of Candidatus Anadelfobacter sociabilis. GTDB lineage: Bacteria > Pseudomonadota > Alphaproteobacteria > Rickettsiales > Midichloriaceae > Anadelfobacter > Anadelfobacter sociabilis. Next base: position 2,438 of record NZ_JAJBJC010000072.1, read on the forward strand.
GCGTAGAGGAGGGAAGGGACGTAGTGCTATGAATGTATATGAAGATGATATTATTACAAAAGTAATAGTTTCTTGTACACATGATGCATTGCTATTTTTCTCTAATTATGGGAAAGTATATAAAATGAAAGTGTACAAACTACCTTCTGGTTCTATGCAAAGCAAAGGACGTGCTATTATCAATATGCTATCTCTTAGCGATCCTGAAGAAAAAATTACAAATATCATCACGCTAAGTAAAGAGATTTGTAAAGTAAAACAGAAAGAGTATTTTACTAAAAATGATAAAAACGGCAATGGTATTGGTAATATTGTAGAAAATAATGAGATTAATATCATAGATGATGAATTAGATTTAACTGATTTAGGTAATATCAATGATCATAGTAGTATAGCAGAAGATATTGGAGAATCAGATAATAATGATGATGATGAAGTTAGTATATTATTTGCTACTATGAAAGGCAAAATACGCCGCAATAGTTTAAGAGATTTTTATAATATCCCATCGTCTGGAAAAATAGCAATTAGATTGAGTGATGGAGATCGTCTTATAGGAGTTATAACATGCACTTCTAAAGAGCATGTGTTGCTTGCAACAAAACAAGGAAAAGCTGTGCGTTTTCCTGTAACAGATGTAAGAATTTTTAAAAGTCGAACTTCTGATGGTGTCACTGGTGTTACACTTTCATTAAAAGATGATGCTGTTGTGTCACTCTCAATATTAAAGGGAATAAACATTGAATTCATAAAACGCGAAGAGTTATTAAAGATAGAGCCACTCAGAAGAATAAAAATTGCCAATCTCTTATCGACAAATAATACTGAACAAATAACAACTAGTATAATTGATATTGCAAAAAAAAGTGATATAGATCTTAGTATTATCAATATTGAAGAATTAATATATTATATAGAAAATGAAGAATTTATTATTACAATAAATGATTTGGGTTTTGGAAAAAGAACATCTGCTTATGAATATAGAGTAGTAAAACGTGGAAGTAAGGGGATAATTAATATGAATCTTAGCACAACTAGTGCTTCAATAATATCTTCTACTGCAATAAATGAAAATGATGAAATATTGATTTTTTCAAAAAATGGTACAGTTATTAGAACTGCTGCAAATCAAATAAGGATTGCAGGACGTGATACATTAGGTGTAAGACTTATGAGTTTTAAAAATAAAAATGAAATTATAAGTTCAATTAGTGTTATTTTCGCAACTTATGATGAACATAAATTAGAAGAAATCGATATTAGTGATGTTAGTGAAAATATTGATGATATTAGCAATAGTGGGTGAGAAAATTATATGGATACTAATAAAAGATTTATGCTTAGTAGCGTACTATTGTAATTTATTTGAAAAATAAAGAAAGAAAATCACAAATGACAAATAAAACAATAAGGCTATAATAAAAATAAAGAATAAAGTATTTGAGCGCATATCCTTTTTGCATATCTTTGTGCAAAAAATTACCACCATCCAATTATTTTCCACCATGCTCCACCTACAAAGCTCCAAATCGCTATATTCATAACACTAACGATTAGTCCCGTCTTCCACCATTGTCCAATCGACATGCCACTATTTGTAAAAAAGATTGGTGCAGAACTGATACCATAATGTGTTAAACAAGCTGAGATATTAGTGAAAAATGCTAGTATCATGGCAATCACCAAAGGTGGAATAGATAATGAGGATAGTATAAGGAAAAATGTACTATACATAACAGATGCATATACAGTTGCACTAGCAAAGAGATAGTGCAGATAGAAAAACACTAAAAGAAGTGCTGGAAATGTGATATAAGGAGTATGTCCCTCAAATATATTACTAATATTTGCACCTATCCATTGAGTAACGCCAAAATTGCTTAAATGCTCAGATAATGTAATAAATCCTGAAAACCAGATAAAAGTTTTCCACGCTTCTTTCTCTGAAACTACATCATCCCAAGTTATAACACCTGTAAAAACTAGTATTAGAAAGCCCATCAACGCAGTTGTTGTTGCGTCTATTCCACAAAATTTACTCAACATCCAAAGCGTTATTAACGAGATAAATGTAATAAGTACAATAATTTCATTACGAGTAATCGAACCCATTTTGTCTAAAGCATCTTTTGCAAGCTGTGCCATATGTTCCATAGATTCAACTTTAGGTGTGATTATATAATATAAGACAACAGGCATTAACAATAAATTAGCAATACCTGGCATAATTGCTCCGACAGCCCACATTTGCCAATCAATATTTATACCAAAATTAGCAGCGATCTTAACGATAAGTGGGTTACCTGCCATTGCAGTTAAAAACATAGCACTACTAATAACATTAGCTTGAAAACATACTTGCATCAAAAATTCTTTAACTTTATTGCTATTTTTAGGTGAAAATTGTTCGCTTATAGACTTAGCTACGGGGAAAACTATACCACCACTACGTGCAGCAGCACTAGGGATAGCAGGGGATAACAAAAATTCTGTTAGTACTAAGCAATACGATAACCCCAATGTACTATTTCCAAATTTATTTATTAAAAAATATGCAACTCTTTTACCAAAATTAGACTTAATTACTGCTCTTGCTATGAAAAATGCTGTTATCACTAACCATACTATATGAGAAGCAAACCCATTTAAAGCTTGTTGTATTGTAATAATCCCAGTTAGTGTGCATATAACGAGACCAGATAGAACCATTGCTCCCATAGGCAAACAATTTGTAACTATACCAAGAATTACAATAATAAATACTACAAATAAATGCCATCCAGCCTCACTTAAATCAGCAGGCGTCGGGATAAACCATAACAAAATACCTACTGTCAACAAAAACATTACTTGTATTAATGAGATTTTTTTATCCATAAAATACCTCAACAAAATTCTTATATAGATTATATAGATCTTTATATAACAACAATTCATATAGTAAACATGAAGGCGCGAATTATATCTATTAGTTTTGAAGAAGTCAATACACCTCAAGACTGTCTTTAAATGATATGCGTATCTGCATAATGCGAATTTGTATAATACTTGTTTGTTTTTTAAAGTATCAACTTTATATAATAAGCTTATTTAAGCAGATTAATAAGCAACTAATTTTATAGGAAAAAGCTAAAAATAAAGTTGGTTCTCATTACTTAAAAGAGGAAAATAGAATGTGATGATATAGGGGTTTTTATGAATTGTAGAGTAGTTCTTGTATATGTTATTTTAAGTATAAATAATATATCCCTAAAAATTATATCCTAAAAAATACTACAAAAATTATTACAGATAAACTGATTGTAATTCTATTTTTTCTAATATAGACTGAAAGGGTGTCTTATATCTTGGTTTGAGATTTTGACATTATTTTTTAAGATAGATTTCTTTCTTATACATTTATCACAATCACAATGATTACATACAATAGTAAAATTATTACTTATCTTTCCATAGTGATAATGCTATACATAGTATATCATTCTGTTAAGTCTTATTCTAATAATATGCTACATATGGATGTGCCAGTAGATGCAGCTGATAAGAGCTCTTATGTAATAAAGTTAGATATAATAAATAAACCATATGAAGAGTACACATTTTTTGAGAAAATTATGTACTCTCTGTTGAGAGAAAAAATCAAAGATAAAATACAAAATAGATCATCTGCTAAAATTAATAACATACAGATTACTACTAATTCAGGAATAAATAATCAAAAATAAAAAATGAATATAAAAACTGGATAGCATTTGAGTATTATAGAATTACTAAATTGGATGATCTCCTAATCTCATATACCCCCCCAGATCAAAGGAAGGTTTTATTAGAGTTATGATGGTCGATTTGTTGGTATGAAAGGAGCAAGGTTCTGATGGTGATTTTGCCGTAACAATACTTGTATGGGTGAGGTTTTTGCTAATGTTTTGCTCAT
>NZ_JAJBJC010000180.1 GCF_021811825.1 Candidatus Anadelfobacter sociabilis
CTTTCTTTGTATTTTTGAATGTCCATCCATTTTCTCTTGACACAACTACTTTCTGTGGTTTCATTGGATTTGGAATTCATTCTGAATCCTTTGTTTCCATTAGTTTAGGACGTTTATTTTGAAAATTGGCCAGATCTACTGCATTTTGTTTCTTTTTCTGATTTACCTTTGAAATGCTACCATTAACAGTATTTGACTCTTCGTTGTTTGATTTATCAATATTTCCTGAAGTGTCTAATGAAATCTTTAAACCAGAAGATTGATCATTCAAATTTGATGACTCGTTTTTAGATTCTTCACCGTCATCAAAGAACACTTCTATGTCATCAGCCTTTCTTTTTCTTTTGATATCGTTTTCTATCTTGCGAAGAATATCATTTAAACTTGAATTATGTGTAACTATATTTGATGGAGCTGGTACCTTAAAATTTGGATTATCAGAATCAATTGCATACGATTTTCTTTCTTGTTTCTGCTGAACAACAGGTTTAGAATTTCAATCCTTGAGAATTAAATCATCATTTTCACTAATTTTCTTTAACTCTTTGCAAAGTTTAAATGATATCTTTTGAGATTCAAGAATTGTCGAATCTCCTCCAGCTTCCTTCCCTCCTTCAGGATATTGACTATTTTCTGGAGATATTTCGTATGTATCCTCTTTACTAAACGATATATCATTTGTTTTATTCTGAATAGCCAATTCTTGAAGTCTATTAATAATTTTGTCTTTATCCTCAATGACACATCTTGCCATTGATATCTTTTCATTCAAAGATCACATGCTGAAGAACGAATTATTGAGAGCACTCCAAGACTGCGGGTTTGAGAATCCTTCTGAAGTACAGCAACAGTGCATCCCTAAAGCAAAAATGGGAGTTGATGTTCTTTGTCAAGCCAAATCAGGAATGGGCAAAACCGCTGTTTTTGTATTGACTCTTCTAGACCAACTTGATGAGAAGCCAGATCCTGTTTCTGCTGTAATTCTTACTCACACAAGAGAGCTTGCTTTTCAAATCAAAAAGGAGTTTGATAGATTTTCAAGATACTTAAAGAATGTGAAGACTGAAGTAATCTATGGTGGAGTTCCCAAAAAGACACACATTAAAATGTTAAAAGAAGACCCACCATCTGTTATTGTTGGAACTCCTGGAAGAATTTTAGATTTAGTTCAAGGCAAACATTTGAAGTTAGATAAACTAAAGTTTTTCATTTTGGATGAATGCGACAAGATGCTTGAAGAAGCAGGAATGAGAAGAGATGTACAGAAAATATTTGTTCAAACTCCTCATCAAAAGCAAGTAATGATGTTTTCAGCAACAATGAACAAAGAAATCAGACCAATTTGCAAGAAATTTATGCAAGATCCTTTCGAAGTTTTCATTGATGACGAGACTAAGCTAACATTACATGGATTGCAACAGTATATTGTAAAACTTGCCGAACATGCAAAGAACAGAAAGCTTCATGATCTTCTTGATTCACTTCTTTTTAATCAGGTCATCATTTTTGTAAATGGAGTTGATAGAGCCAAAGCACTAAATTCAGTTTTGATTGAAAGTGGATTTCCTTCAGTTTGAATTCATTCAAGAATGGAGCAAGAAGAAAGAATTAAACTCTATAAGAGCTTTAAAGACTTAGAAAAACGAATTATGATTTCAACAGAAATTTTCGGAAGAGGAATTGATTTCCAAGGAGTCAATATTGTAATCAACTACGACATGCCAAAAGACACAGATACATATCTTCATAGAGTTTGTAGAGCAGGAAGGTTTGGAACAAAAGGACTAGCCATCACATTCCTTAAGGACGATACTGATGAAGAAGTTCTAAAGCAAATTCATGAGAGATTTGAAATTAAAATTGAAGAACTTCCTGATACAATTGACACCAATACGTATATGTAAATGGAGTTGATAGAGCCAAAGCACTAAATTCAGTTTTGATTGAAAGTGGATTTCCTTCAGTTTGAATTCATTCAAGAATGGAGCAAGAAGAAAGAATTAAACTCTATAAG
>NZ_JAJBJC010000181.1 GCF_021811825.1 Candidatus Anadelfobacter sociabilis
GTTCATGTGATATTACGAATATTGATTAATTCCATATATTAAATTTTATTATATTTTAACTGTGATAACAACAGAAAGAGACAAATATTACGATTGGAGGTTGTATTCTATGTTTAAAAAATATTCTGGCTTAACATCATTCTCCATTCTGAGATTTGAATCTTTAATTTGGAAATTCCGTGATTTTGTTCATTCCTCATATCATGTGTATTCTGGAAGTAGAGATGCTACTTCTTTTCTGATATATTTTGATGCCCACCTTCTTTCTGTATCTTTACATATATCTCAAATATCTCTTCCAGATAAGTTCTGACTTAACTCGCCTAGTTTTAATAGATCTTCTTTGGATAATTGTTTTGCATATCGCTGGAATATTAAGGCTCTTGTTTTAGCATCTGGAAGTTCAAATCTAACTGCTAAGTCAAGTCTAGAGACAAGCGCAGGGTCAAGATCTTTCTTTCTGTTTGTTGCACAAATAACAAGAACCTCTCCATCACTTTCGAAAGAATCAATTTTTCGAAGTAGAGTTGAAAGAATTCTTCTTGTCGCTTCATGCAATCCAGTCTCTCTGGAAGTTGCTAACGAATCAATTTCATCAATAAAAATTATACTTTTACCCATTGCTTGGGCTGCCTCAAAAATCTCTGCTAGTCTTGTTTCACTTTCTCCATAAAATTTCGACATAATTGCTTCTAATGGCATGTAAATCAAAGGTATTTTAACTTGGGAAGATATAATTTTAGCAGAGGTTGTTTTTCCACATCCTGGAGGACCTTCAAATAATACTCACTTTGGTCTATTTGTTTCATCTTTCATTCTTGTCCCTTGAGTAATTTGATCATATACATGACCGTGTGTAAGTGCAAGAAGTACAGTATCTTCAATATCTCTTTTAACTGAATCATAACCTGCTAAGTAATCCCAATCAAGTTCGTGCTTCCTTACTCCAGGTATAAACACAGTACATCCTAATCTTTCAAGTACTCCTTGAGGACTATCGTCCTGCTCCTCATTTGGATTTTCTTTACCACTTAAAACACCCTTGAGAGGATTTTTAAATTTTGATTGTCCAGAAGACTGATTAGTTTGGCGTGAATCACTTCCAACTCCCATCGGATTCATTTTAGGCTTAAAAGCTTCTTCATAAGCTTTTAGAATAATATCAATATCAATTTGGTGGAAATCTGTATTCTTTTCAACAACAAATTTGAAACTATCATATGTATCAGATTTTACTCCTCTAATGTATATTGAGCCAGATGATTTTGCTCCTCTAGCTGTAGTTGAATCAACTTCATAATCAATCAAATATGAGATCATATCATCTTGCTTAAATGAATCATTATTCTTTATTTTTGCACCTTTGTCTTTATTATTGTTAATTACTCCTTGTATTGCTACCAAAATCGAAAATGCATCTACGTTTTTCGATTGAATTGGAAATTCTATAAAATAACGAGTTCCTCTCACTCCTGATGATATTATCGGCTTTTTCATTGATGGATATTTAAATCAGAGATCTTTTATACCATCATCAATTTTATTTAAGGCAAATTCAAGCTGCTTATCTTTATAGCTTGCTGCTTCAGTATTTAATAATTGATATTTCGAGAATTTATATGCAGTATATGTTGTCAACATTAATGCTAACATCTTTAAATTGAAAATTGAGTATTTACTATCTGTCTTATATGTCTATGAATAATAAATTATACCCTTTCTTCATTAATTACTTACTCTCGTTGTTGTACTTATTTTTCTTATGCTAGTCGATAATATTTGTTTACTTTTGTATCAATATTGAAGTTTTCTAGATCACACTCTAAATCTTCCAATCATTCTATATAATAAACATCGATAAGGAAGATGAATGTAATATTGCTTTTATATGTCTGAAATAAGAGTTTACAATTTATAATAATATATTAAGCGATTTTTAACCATAAATCAACATAGTTTAATCATAGTCTCGTTTTGCAATGTTCTTACATTTTATTAATTTAAATG
>NZ_JAJBJC010000182.1 GCF_021811825.1 Candidatus Anadelfobacter sociabilis
GAATATTAAGAAACTTAAAGAACTTCAAGATCAATACGAAGAGAAAATAAAGGAATTAAATAAGAAATATGAAATGACTGTGAAAGAAAAAACATTATTAAAGCTAGAAAAAGAAAAGCTAAATAAATGATAAAGCTTTTAACAGCCTCATCTTCACTAAAATATAAAGAGATAAGTGAGCCTCTCAGAAAATATACTGTACCACAAGAGGCAATAAAAAACGAAGTTAAGAAATCTGAATCTAATCCTAAAGAAAATAGAGGATCTTTTGCAAATATTCAAAAATAAAATGAAAAAGAGAATAAGTTCTGTAAGGTTTTCTCGATTTTTAAGTCCTAGTAAGAGTAAAGAAGCTAATCTCATTGATCCTAATGACATGAGGCTAGCTAATAAATAAAAAGGGTCTATATGCTGATATGAAGATGTATAATTTATTGCCAAATAGAAATTTGCAGAATAAAATAAACTACTTCTTTAGACCGTATAATCGTAGAACTCTGAAAACTTTTTACATGGAATTCAATGAAGATGACTCACTTTTAACTGAAGAGCAGAAAATACTGAAAGAGCAAGCATATAATCTATCAAGTGATTCAACCTTGTGTTGGGAGAAAATTTCAAACTTTATCCTTCATGCAAATGATGAAGAATTTTAAAAATATAGTCAGCAGAATTAAGAATAAAGAAATGTCTGAAATTACCAGAAACATTAAAAAGTCTAGAGAAGTTATATCAAAATACTTGAGATTGAACAGAAGATTTGGGAAAATTTTTAATAAAGTAACTAAAAGTGCAGCAATCAGAATCAACATTAAGTAAGGATACACCTGTTCTTACAGACGATATAAAACGGAGAATAACAATGATAATCAAAAAGGGACTTCTAGATAAAATACAATCACTTCAGAATCCTAAACCAAAAAGAAGAAGGACTCTTAACTTTTTAAAATAAACGTAAAAGTAATATTAATACTCAGATAGAAGAAGAGGATGATAATGATAATGCTACAACTATAAAGAAAGAAGAAACTACTTTAGTTGAAGAGGAGAAAATAAAAGGATCTACCTCATTTATTATTAGAAAATAAGTCGTTTGAGATAAAGAATGTAAATATGGATCTTCAAATCAGTGAAAATGGATCCTACTCATTTTCTTATACTTCCTCAATAAATGAAGATCAATACTCTCAAGCAGGAGTAAAAGAAGAAATAGAGAAAGAAGGAGCAGGCCCAGAAGATAAAAAAGAGAATACTCATAAATAAAAAACCAGTTAAAATAAATCGTCAAAAAACTGGATTAAAATAAAAATTCAACTTTATTTAAATTGTCCAGTCTGAAAAGAAAAGATCTTACAACTAAAAATCTTCTCCATCCAGATATTTTAGATATTCCAAATCAAAAATAAATCATCATTACATAGAGCTAATGATTCATTATCTCCCACAAGTAGAAGATTTTCAAAGTGATCTCGAATTAATGATTCAAAAGATTTTAGCAATGTATTTTCAACTAATGTAATCCGAAGACAAATGCATCAATATTATTTTAAAGACTCTCAAAGAATGTTAAGTCCATTAAGAAAGTCTAGACAAGAACTATCTCCAACTTATACAAATGTTTGCTCAAGTAAGTCAAAATCACGAATTACATCAAGACTGACCTTTTCAACAAATATAAAAACAAGAAATCTTGATTTTTCTCCTTGATCTAGAAAACAATTCAATAGAAAACTTCAGAAGTTAGTTAATAATACTATTAAAAAGAAAAATAAAACAACATTTTTCAGAAAAATATGAAAAGGACAAAGAGATAAATGTAGAGATTGGGTTTGTCCTAGTACTCGAGATAAGCTACTAAATTCATATAGAATTGATGCTCCTATACATATAATAATATTGATGCATTTGTCTTCGGATTACATTAGTTGAAAATACATTGCTAAAATCTTTTGAATCATTAATTCGAGATCACTTTGAAAATCTTTTAAATAATAAAGAC
>NZ_JAJBJC010000183.1 GCF_021811825.1 Candidatus Anadelfobacter sociabilis
GGGTATTATATTTACAGAATCTTTCAATATCATCTTTAATAATGTTTGATATTTCTTTAAAATTTAACAAAGAAATCAAAATTTAATTGGTTTTAATAGATATTTTTATACTCAAAGTTACTCTATTTTGTCTTATTTTTCAATTTTTTTAAATCGATTTGATTGCCATAAAATATTATCGTAACGAATCTATGCAGTTTACATGTTTTTAATCCTTTTCCATTAAAATGCGATTGATTTTATCTAACAACAATCATTATTTAAAATAAAATTTAGATATGATTCTTATTTTATTGAGAAAATAGAGCTCTTTTGCTTCACTATAAGAGATAGAAAAAAGTTGTAGATTGTTTAGAGTCTCAAAATTTTAACTTTTTAATTAATCTCGCTCGATTTTAAATGCACACTACTAAAAATATTGAGATAAGAACTAAATATGATGAGATAGGTTCAGAAAGAATAATAAAATTATGTACCGTTAATTATATTATAATCATTTGTATAGTTTAGCATGATTTAAACTCAAAGAAAAGTAATTCTCATTAGTCTATGGTTAATAAAACCTATAAAGCATAACTAAAATGTATGAAGATTAATTTGAAATCACCACACTTTTAAATGAGAGAGATGATATTTAATCTCACATGTCTAGTCTCTCTTATCAATTGCATTAATATATACTCTCAAAATAGTTCACTAATTTATTTGTTAGTAGACTAATTCATCTAAAGTGAATTATTATTTACAATAAAAAATGTTATCAAAAAGCTATCAAAGTTTAATCATGAAAATTAAAGTCAAAAAATTTAAGGAAATAATTAATGATTTCTTTATATTTTGATTGAGTTTTGGCTAATTTACACCAAGTTTTGTGAATATTTGCTTCTTAATATTTAAACAGTAATTAATCTTAACATCCTCTTAGAGTTTTGAAAATAATCACTCTCAACATAATAAATGATGGTACGTTAAACATCATCACCACTCAAATATCAAGGTATTGAGTTAATTTCAAAAGGAATTCTGAACTATATAAATCGTTCTAAATTTAGCTGAAATAGCTAAGAAAATGGAGAAATAGTGTATCGTTTCACCAGTAATAAAAAATTATATCACCAACAATCGAATAAATACTCGTAAAATAATAAAAGATTAAATAATTTTAAGATAACTTTAAAAATATGGATGCAGATGGCAAACAATATAACAAAACTAATGAAGAGGAAGAAGTAAGGAATTTAAAGCTGACTACTTCATAGAAGCAAGGCTTGACAAGTACGAGGATGCAAAGTAAGGAGAAGTTCATTAATTATCAAAAAATTAAGAAGCCATTTAGAATTTGTATTAAAATTTAGCGATGTCCAAATCTCATAAAACTACTATTGATCTTATTATATGGGCCTACGCTATAATTTTACTATACGAATTTACACTTTAGGCATCAAGGAACCTTCCAAGAGGATTAGAAAGGAAAATATAAGGGTTTTAAAGTCTTGGTTAAAGAATAACAAAGACTATCCTTATCCCTCATTTGAGGATGTGTCTATGTTGGCAGAGAAAACGAGTTTGACTGAGAAACAGATCAGAGTCTGGTTCACTAACTATAGATATGTAAGCTATTGCTAATTCATTCATATTAGAGAAAATTTCCACCTGATGCTTCATGCCTATCTTAAAAATCAAATATGCCATTAATACAAAAAGTATTAGGGTAAGAAAATTTTATAAGTATTTTAGAATGAATCATCAACTGATTCAAAATCAATCGCGATTAAAGAGACAAGCGAGCATTACTTAAGTAAATATTTTTGTGTTTGAGAAACTGGCATTACTGCTAAACTAAATCAATCAACTAGCCTTAGTCTAAAGGAAAATACAAAAAATTTAGAGAATAAATGATTATAAAGAACCCATATGACCTTATCTTCAAATCCCAATCATAAGATTTTTATCTACTAAGTACAAGCTTAAATTTTACTTAAAATCTATAAACTACA
>NZ_JAJBJC010000184.1 GCF_021811825.1 Candidatus Anadelfobacter sociabilis
GCTTTCTTCTTGTCTTGAACCAATTTCATGATGATTGTCTGGTATATAAAGTTCCGGATTTTTAATGTGAACTGATTTTGTAAGTTGAGGTGGGTCATATTTAATATTTTGATTTGGCTGAGCAGATAAGAAATTTCAACATAAATCAAATAAAAATGTATCATGAGATACTGAAAGAAGCATAAATTATTTGAAGAACAAAGTTATTTCAAAACTTAACTCTACTGATTCTTGCAAACAAATATTGGAGGAAAACTTTGGCAATAAGAAAAAGAGAAGAAAGACTCAGCAAAATAGAAAGAAATCTAAAGATAAAATTGCACATACAAAAGAATATAGCAAGAATGAAGTAAAATGAAATGCCACTAAACATTCAGACAAGTCCAAGTCAAGTAGTGATGAAACAAATGAGAGCACTGTTAATATTACTTCGCCATTTAACTTCAAAAGAGCTAGCAATATGAATGAGAGCTGAGAAGCAATGTTTATGAAAAGAGAAACAATGAATACTCTTGCAAATTCAAGAAGCAGTGCAAATTTTGGATCAGCTGAATGAACTCCAAAGTTTATGAAAGGAACTGAAAAGAGCATAAATATCAGTAAAGAGACATCAAAAGTTCCCTTTGACTATGATAGAAATAACAAGAAGATAGATATAAAGATGGTCAATTTGCCTCCAATAGATAGTCAAGCTTCATCAGATTCTTCAAATATTAATATTTCAAACTGTTGGAGGTATAACTTCTTTTAAAATTTCTTTGTTAGAGATATCTAATACCTAAAATTTAGAAGATGCAAAGATATAAAAAGAAGTGAAAATTCAGCTTGCAGTAACAAAAACTCAACAATAATAAGCAAGCCAAGTATTGATAACAATACCAATAACACAGTATCAAATTCACTTAGTTCATCAGATGCTAGCAGCATGAGATCGCATTTTTCAAATCTTAAATCATGAAATTATGAACTCTCTGATTTCTCTGATGAATTTGAGTACACAAAGAAAATAAGAAAAGATCTTCAAGACAAACTAAACACAAGAGATAAAAGAAATAAGTTAATCAATAATGTATCCTTTAAAGCAGGAGCAAGACTCAATCCATTTAGAAATAGTAGTCCTCCTAAAGTCAACAAAGCATCAACTGTTTTTAATGCAGGATCAAAAAGTACAAAAAGAAAAACAAAGACTAATTTCAATTGGATCCACCTACAAACATGAAAAGGAGACAAAATTAAGCACTATAGATGATTTAAAGAAAATGATCTTGGTAAGATTTATTGATAGAATTGAGTTATTCTTCAAATTTAAAGTGATTATGATGTAAAAATTTAGTAAAAAAATTAAACTGAATTATGCATTTCCTTCTTCTCTCAATAATATCTTTTTGCAGATTTTCCAAACGATAAACTTAAAAATAAGATTGTAAAAACACAGAACGATGATGACTATGATACAGATGATGAAATCCTTGAAAGATCAGTAAACAAAGTGATAGAAGACTTAAATGGAGCAATCATTGATTTTAAAGACAATGGAGTCAAGCTTCAAGGTCATTTTAGAAACTTCTAAACTAATGAGAAAGATCAAATGTATCTGATTTAAATTGTGCTGCAAATTTTTAGAGTTCGAAAGTTCAAAATCAGAAGCATTTGGTCTATTTAATACCTCATTTCGAGATCTGCATTGATATCTATCACTAAGATTAAGTTGTGGTAGATATCTAAATTCTCTGATTATTTAACCATAAACACAATTTAAATAAATTAGCATGTTCAATATTTAGGATTTAGATAGATAAATTTTGCTTTAAAGTTGAATAAATTGCTAAAATCACTATTATTTAAACACAATTATTTGTGAATCATTGAAATCAAAATTTTGTTGATTATTCGAAAAAATTTGAACAGAATATAGAGAATTCTCAAAAATAGATTTTATACTACTAAAATGAAAAATATTAGTTTTACTTAAAATCTGACTTAGGATTTATATAG
>NZ_JAJBJC010000185.1 GCF_021811825.1 Candidatus Anadelfobacter sociabilis
GATTGGATCAATAAGGATAATAGACCAAAGTTACGGATTAAAAAAAGATTCTTTAAGGACATAGGTTATAAAGTTTACAAAAATGCAAAAGATGCCAAGCCTACTGATAAAAATATAGTAGTGTTATTGCGTGATTCTAGGGATGATAATGTAAAGAGCTTTATTGTAATAAATGCTTATCCAATATAGCCTAAAGAAGATATACACTATATACGCTCTTTGTATATTTGTGAAAAAATAAATACCTATAAAATCTCTTTTGTTCTAAGAATGCTTCATTTTTGTGTGGCATACTGCCGCCTCGTGTGAATTTGATTAGTCTTTTTTCTAGATTAAACTATTTAGTTTTTGTAGCAACTTACTCATAAGTTTATGAGAACTCATATTTACTCAATATCTCTAAATTTATGAATGATCTAAGCTAGATGGCCTGATAAGATATCACACTAATATCAAAGAAGTTGATTATATGTATAAGAAGAATTATAGCAACTGCTATGAATAAAGTAAAAAATCGTATTTGACTTGAGTGATGAGTGAAAATAATGATTAGATAATAAAAACATTATACGTTTGTACACTCACAAAATCCTCAAGCATCAATATTCTATTTCACTATATCAAAAAAAACCTCCACCGACTAACAATAGTAGTAGAATTCAACCACCCTGCCTTGCTTTAGCTTTAGGATTTTTTTTATTGATAACATAAATGCGACCTTTACGACGCACTAATTGATTTCCTCTACCCTTCTTTCTAGATTTTAATGAAGAAACAATTTTCATACAAAAACCTTTTAACGTTAAATTTTTATTTACAAAGCTAAAAATATCCTTTTCTCTATTCTCTACTTGATGCAAAATTTTAAGCATCTAATTTTCTTACAACAAATCATCGAAACGTGCTAATCCAAAATCGATATATGCTACCAACAAATTAGAATTTCTAATGAAGATTGTAACTAATGTCATAATTAATGGTGCCCAAGGGCGGAATCGAACCACCGACACAAGGATTTTCAGTCCTTTGCTCTGCCGACTGAGCTACTAGGGCATTTATAACCTAACACCAAGTCATATTTGTATCCAAACACATAGATCACAACGGTACAAGTGTATATAATGCACACTAATCTGTCTACACATAAACTCTTAACAGTAGTAAAATCTATCAATACCAATAATGCCAAACACCAAATATGTCAAGAAATACACATAAAGATAATAAATGGCGACTCCTACGGGAATCGAACCCGTGCTGCCACCGTGAAAGGGTGGTGTCCTAACCGCTAGACGAAGGAGTCTCAACTACAACATGACTAGAAACAGTCCTAGAGCATTGTACGTAGATTAGCATTTTTATACAAGTAGTTTTTAAAAAAAATGGCTAAAAATTTTTCGATTATCTTTTTTCTCGCAATTTTCATTGGGTAAAATTCAATTCGCACTATATATAGCATTATTATCAATTACTCATTACACTAAACTAACCTACGATTTGATATACAGAAAATCTTATTAAGTAGATATATTATTGAGTGATTGATTATAATGTTATGAAGAAATAAGTGATAGAAGTGTGATATTATGAAGCAGGTGTATTGTATGATGTGAGGTACTTTATAAATACTCGAGTTATGCATTATATGGGATAAGAGTGAGTATGCGACACAATATGTGTAGAAGGATAATTGTAATATAATATAGATGATAAATAAGGAAAATGGGAGATTTTAACTTATATCATACTCATATGGTCCACTCTGAATTTATAACAAAACTAACAATGCATGTTTCATTAAGATTAAAAAATCGTTAAGTGAAGTTGATTAGTTAAATAATGAAAATACCATTTACTTACATAAATTTTCTGAAAAGAAATTAAGTATATGAGTTATGAGATAGGATTTAGGAAGTAAGGAGTTTAATGTTAGGAAGTTGGAATGCACTTAGAATAAAGATTGTAGTTGCTAGATTAGGTATATCAAAAA
>NZ_JAJBJC010000186.1 GCF_021811825.1 Candidatus Anadelfobacter sociabilis
AGTGAGGATATTCACTTGATTCCTTAAAAGGAGAGGGGGGATATATATATGACACTGTCTGTTATGGGTTATATGAAGTTTTTGTGTTATATCATAGATTTATACTGTACATTTGCTCTCGTATTTTATTGAGGGAAATCCATTTTCATTTATGTACTTTGCTGAGAAATATCCGATAAGAAGAGTTATGCATAATACAAGAAGAGTTCTTAAAGAAAATAATCCCCATGGTTTTGGACATACAACTCTTATTGGTGTATAATCTTCTCCACCAACTCAACTATCTCCTGGAATTTTTCTATACCCAGTTGTAACTGTATAAAAATCAATGCATTCCTCCGGAATTGTCATCTCTGTTTGATTAGCTACAAGGATACACACATCAGAATTAGGTTCCTTTTTATATCCGTTATCACATTCAAAATCAAGCCTTGTGCATTCACAATTATCAACAAATTGCTGTTGTTCATAGCTCATTCCATTGTATCAAGCTGAATCCATTTTTCTTCTCACATAAGACACTTTTCTACCTAAAAATCAAGTTGTTCCATGACGACCATCATTAGGAGACCAATATTCATAATCAGAATCCTTAGCATCAGGATTAGTTAAGCCATCTCAATTCTTTTGATGAATCTCTTCAAAATTAAGAGTAACCACTATTCCTTTCCCTCCATCAGTAGATTCACCAAATGCAATGAAATTTGAAGACATGCTTTTAGGTTCAATTACAATATTATCTACTTGCATTTTCTTTGGCAATTGTAAGGCTTCCCAATCCTTTCCATAATTCCATGAATAGAGGATGTAGTCAGTTTGGTTGTAGAGAGGAGCAAGAAGAATAAGACCACCGTGATCTCCAAATTCGACTATATGCGGACCTTTAATTACTTCAAACCAAGTTACTCCTCCGTCTCTCGATATGTATGTGTTTAGCTTTTTCTCATCATATTGAAGATATTGTCCTGTATTTCCAACTCCTACTATTATTCCTACACCATTTTGGATCGAATATGGGAATGGGTATCTATCACTTGTTAGTGAATGAAGATGAAGAGAGCAACCATTTTCAAGTCTACAGCTAATAATTTTTCCTTTAGAAGTTTTAGTTGGAGGTGTTAACGATTGCCATTTTCCTCCTCTATTAAAACTAATATATGTCTTTCTTTTAACATCAATTTCTGAATTTCTGTTAAATTTATTTGATTTAGATTTTCCTGATTTATCATCTATTGAATTTCCAATATTATCTGTATCAAATGTATTTGCTATAATTACTCCTTCTAATGATTTAATTTCATCAAAATCATACTCATATGAATTAGCAAATGGAACTCTTTCAAGGTTTAAAGTAAACCCAGTTCCTGTTGCATCTGATAAATAGATATTTCCACTATTTTGTATTTTTCCAGGTCTAGCAACAAATAAAAATACTGCTCCAGTTATGCTTTCAATCACAGAGAAATCAAATTGATGCTGATTTTTCTTTGAAATTTCCATATCAAAGAAATTTTGATATTGATATTTCTTAAGTGCTCTTGTCAAAACTTTTGTACCTTGAGACGTAACTTTTCCTGCGTACAAATAGTCATTTGTTATTTTGAAGTAGTTTCCTCCCTTTAATAGAACCTTTTTAGTCTTAAAGAAGTCTTCAGAGATAATTATATCATTATTTTCGCTCCAAGTACTACTTTCTATTTCTTCTTTACCTTTAGCCTTAACTAATATAATTTGCTCATCTGGTACTTTATCATCTGCTGATTGCTTTCCCCAATCATATTGCTTAACATTTTCTTCTAGCTTTTTCCATGTCTTACCAAGATTTGTTGTAACAAAAACTTCTTTATGAAGGTATCAATCTTCATCTGAGAAATCATCACATGATTTAAAAATAGATGAAATTGCCCATTCTCTTTGAGTTGGATGAAATCTAATGTCTTGAATTTTCTCATCATTATTTAAAGGTTTTAAATGAGCTCCACAATCCT
>NZ_JAJBJC010000187.1 GCF_021811825.1 Candidatus Anadelfobacter sociabilis
ATATCTAGTACTCTCTTTACAAAAAGTAAAAAGAGAGATAGAAAGAAAATTGAAGCTAAACTTAAAAGAAGAGAAGAAGAACAAAAGAATACTAAATCAGAAACCGAGACAAAAGCTGTAAAATAAAAAGACAAATAAACTATTTAAAATATCAACTAAACAAAGCAAGTTGATAGAGTTTGATAAATTAGAGCTACATCAAAAAGCATCTAGTTATGGTGGTGTACATGATTTTCAAAAAGGGAAGTCAAATAAAGGTTAGTTTGAAATATATTTATTAGTAAATTGAAATTTTATAAATGAATATTTTGAATTATATGTTAATGAGTAGCCTATAAAATTTCTAAAATATTCTTAAGTATAATCTAATAGATATAATTTTAAAATAAATAGACTACATTGCAAGCTATCTTTCAAATCTAAAACAATCAAATAAAACAGAAATTAGGCATCATAAAATTCGAAGTCAGACAAATTCTTATAGAGTTAATAATCGAAACTCTGAATCTAACTATTATTCTAATATAAAGCTAACAAGAGAGGAAGTTATAGTAAAGATTCAGAAGAGAAACAAGGAACTGTTAAAATAAAGTATTCAGAAAATCTACTTCATCGTTTAAAGGTAACCTCAACAATATTTATGTTTAGAAAACTCTCAAACTAAGAATAAAATGGGAGATGTAATCTCTCTCAAAAGCATAAATGAAAAATGAAATGTATGATGAGATAAACTCTCAGATGCAGTTCTTATGGATTGAGGACATGGAGGAATCTGCTATGAATGTGCATGAACATTGATAAAGGTAGATGAACGTTGACACTTCTGAAGGAATCAAGTATCTAGCATTCTTCAGGTAAACAGATTTGAGGAGATTAAGTAATATATCTTATCCATTATGTTTATATTTAATGTTTAGATCGATACAGCGCAAAATAGTGCCAATTATCTAAAAGTGATCACAGTTACTGTGATAGATTGAGAACAAGGAACAGAAAATATTGACAATATTGTCATGATGTTAAATAAAGAAGACTCTAATTATCCAGATGAATATTACTCTGACGGCGAAAGTCATAAATACTCAACTTCGAGAAATGATTTTGATGTTAAAGATTTAAAGTCGAGTATTTCTAAAATAGAGGGCTTATCTAATAGAAAGAACTCTTTAACAAGTATTGATCATCTACAGTTAGTTAAGCATAATTCATTACTATCTAAACCAAGTATACCTCTTTCTCGACTTTCTAGTTGAGTAAGAGTTGACAAAGTAGAGAGGTTTATAACAATCGGAGAAACTGATATGGTTACAAAGACTAATAAATTAATTAATAAAAATGTTGTTGATTTGGATCTCTACTTACGAAGCAGTAGAATAAATCGTACGAGTTCTTTTAAATCTAACAAAAGCTTTATCCATTCAAAGAGAAATAACAATCATTCAAGAAAAGGAGATCTTTCAAAGAAATCTCAATTTTCAAATAGACACACTATTGTTGTTCATAACACTGGTAATTTTGATTATAAAGACAGTAATATTTTGCATGAGAATTTTATACAAAGAACTGAGACAACTCCAAATATTAATATTCTAAAACCTAATGATGAAAGATTTACCTTCAGAACGATTATCTATCATAGAGACTTTATCATTAGATTCGGATTCGGGATTCAATGGATCTTGTTTTGATTGAGTAAATTGTTTGACAACAGATTTGAAGTCCTTCTCTCTAAATATTCTTGGCTTTCTATGTTCATCATTTTCTGAGTAGTTAAATTCGTTCATACTACTATCAAATCTTTTCATATAGCCTTTTCCATATTTCAAATTATTTGCTCTAGTAGGAGATAAATATGAGTTTTCATCATTAGGTTTTAGAATATTAATATTTGGAGTTGTCTCAGTTCTTTGTATAAAATTCTCATGCAAAATATTACTGTCTTTATAATCAAAATTACCAGTGTTATGAACAACAA
>NZ_JAJBJC010000073.1 GCF_021811825.1 Candidatus Anadelfobacter sociabilis
GGGGGGGAAAGGATGCTTTTTTAACAAAAAATTATCCTCCTGGACAACATGGTAGTGTAATTGGCTACAAGAAGCTAACAGATTATGGCGTACAGCTCCAAGCGAAGCAAAAGATTAAAAAATATTATGGCAATATTACGGAAAAACAGTTTCGTAGAATTTATGCAGAAGCCGTAAGGCGCAGTGGCAACACTAGCCAGAATCTAGTTGGATTATTAGAATCTAGATTGGATGCTTTTGTCTATCGTGCTAAATTTGCTCCTACTGTTTTTGCTGCACGACAAATAATTAACCATAAACATATAAAAGTTAATGGAAAGATGGTCAATATTCCAAGCTATGTATTAAAACAAGGCGATCTAGTTGAAGTCAGAGAAAAGTCACGTAATCTTCAGTTTATAAGAAATTCTTTTGAGTCAACTAGCAGAACAATTCCGCATTATGTTGAGTTGACCGATCGAACAAATATTATTGCTATGTTTAAAAAGATACCAGAATTAGAGGAAATTCCTTATCCTTCAGAAATAGAGCCGAAAACCGTTATTGAGTTTTATTCGAAATGATCTATACAATATTTGTTGTATTATGAGTGGAGAGGGGAGTAAACGGATTGGAGAAGAAGGCATATCATTTTAATGATTTATATTATATTATTTATAATATTTGTCTATGCCCTGATTTGGATGAAAAGATCTTGTCTGCACCATACTGTTTAACTGTGTGCATATAAGGTGTATGAAAGAAAATTGTACGAAATTTGTCCTTATATATAAGGAGATCCGTTGTATAGATTTTTTGCTATGAAGTTTAATAAAAGTATAGCACATCAATGGTGCGTCAAGTGAAAAATAACATATAAGTTTCAGCACTCATAAAATAGTAATCTAAAAAATCTATTATTATGAGGTTTTTGACATTGTATCAATATTAACACTGGGATGATGATTTATTAAAAAAGCTTAGCAAGAATCAATTGTAGAATTTGGATTTGTTGTATGTATTAAATAAAATCCTCATATCATAAAATAGTGATCTCCTTGTATGAGGCAAATGATTGAGAGTGATATTCCCAATTAGCAAAATGATGAAATACTTAGTAAAATTTGATCCGATTGATAAAATATTATTAAAAAAAGCTAAGTAGACAAAAGTTGAATACCATTTTTAGGTGAAAGTGAGAGTAATGGTTGTTTTTAGAAATATCAATAATGATGAAAAAAGAACTTGTTCTCTGCATAATGCTTGAAAAATTAGCAGTGAATAAGACCTCATATGCACTCCATCTTTCTATTGATTAACTATTAATTAACACATTAGAGTTGTAAGATTATTAACAATTTGATGAATGTTTATTACTGTAGGTATTGATCTAATATAAGTTGTTATGCATTCAATTTCATACTTTTTTAAATACTAATGATGTATTTGTTCCGCCGAAGCCGAATGAATTTGATAGTACAATATTAATTTTTTTCTCCAGTGCATTATTTGGTACTAAGTTAATACCAGATATCTCATCCTCAGGATCTTCAAGATTTAAAGTAGGTGGTACTATTCCATCCCGCATTGCTAATAAACAAAATATTGCTTCAGCTGAGCCAGCTCCCCCTAACATATGTCCTGTAGCAGATTTTGTAGATGACATTATAATATCAGTGTGATTTGTGAAAACATTTTTTACTGCTCGGTACTCAACTATATCACCAGGTGGAGTTGATGTTCCATGAGCATTGATATAATCAACTTGTTCTGGATTAATATTAGCTTTACGCAAAGCCATTACCATAGCACGAATTGCACCATTACCATAAGGTTCTGGAGCTGTGATGTGATATGCATCGCCACTTATACCATATCCAATTAATTCACCATATATCCTAGCTCCTCGTTTTTTTGCTTGCTCATATTCTTCTAATACTACCATTCCACCACCTTCACTCATCACAAAACCATCTCTTCTTTTATCCCAAGGACGTGAAGCTTTTTCTGGAGTATCATTAAATCTAGTCGATAATGCTCGTGCTGCAGTAAATCCAGCTATACCTAGTGGACATAAGGCAGCTTCTACTCCGCCGCAAAGCATCATATCAGCATCACCACATGTAATAATTCGGGCTGCTTCGCCAATAGCATGAGAGCCACTCGCGCAAGCTGTCACCACTGCTAAATTAGGGCCTCGTAATTTATGATTAATAGAAATATGACCAGCAGCTAGGTTAATAAGACTTGCTGGAATAAAAAATGGACTAACCCTACGCACACCTTTCTCTGCTAAGATTTTAGCGTTATTCTCTATACACACCAACCCTCCAATCCCAGCTCCAAAAAGAACACCACTACTCAATTGTTTATCTTCTGTATCAGTCAAAAACCCCGAGTCTTCCATGGCTTGTTTTGCAGCAGCTATAGATAACACTATAAAGCGATCCATTGTCTTAGCATCACGTGCATTTACATACATATTCTGATCAAATCCGCTTTCAGGATCTTCATGGATATTTGGTATATAACCTATAACCTTTGATGCTAAATCTGTGGAATAAGGTAAATCTTCAGGAATTTTGCGAATTCCACTCTTTCCTGCAACTAAATTTTTCCAAGTCCACTCCATGTTAGCGCCTAGTGGAGTAACCATTCCAACACCAGTTACAACAACACGTCTCATATAAAAATATTAATGCAATACAGTTAATTAGTAAAAACAGAAAACAAACAATCAAATACTATAAGTAACAATTAATTTCTACCTCAAGATACTCGCGATTATACTATCTTAAAAATATAAGCACAACTAAATAAAGCTTTTTCAAATTCATAGTTATAGATTGATAAATAAAATTTTGTTAAATGAAGTTTCATATACTGTGATCTATGAAAAATATATGCTATCAACAAATGTTGTATAGGACGCTTTTAGGTGATTTGAAAACTTTATGTTGATTTACACAAAATATAATCAACGAGAAATTTTAAGCATTTGTAGTGCAAATTGTTTGTATAGTTAAGAATAAAAATGATATTATTTATATTTAGATATAAATAATCATATATAATTGTGTTATATAAGTTATATTGTGTAAGTATATTATAATTTTATATTTAAAATGAATTTAGTCATAAGATGTATGGGTGTTTTTCATATTTGATTATATATGTCATATAAAGAATTAGAGAATGCGCTAAAAGAGTGTATAGCTGATATAGAAAAAGTTCTTAACTTACTGTTGCCAGTTGTTTCTACACCATTAGATTTTTTGCAAGAGGCGATGAGATATTCTGCATTATCAACAGGTGGACATCGCTGGCGTCCATTTGTTATGCAGCAATGCATGGGTGCGCTTGGCTGTAGTACTAGTACTACAGAATACAATCAATCATTTTTATATGCTGCTGCTGCTGTTGAGATGATACACAATGCATCTCTTATTCATGATGATCTACCTTCTATAGATAATGATATAATACGCAGAGGAGTTGATGCGTGTCATATAAAATTTGGAGATGGAATAGCATTACTAGCTGGTAATTGTTTGGTATATGAAGCTTTTAAAGTTATAGCAAGTCTAATAGAAATCTTATCCCCAATAAAAATTGCACATATCATAGAAGTGATGGCAACTGAAGCTGGTTTAAACGGAATGATGATTGGACAGTGTAGTGATATTATAGCTAAAAGTAATATAAAATGTACTGATGAAGAATATCAAATTCTCAATAATAATATCTTTAAAAAAACTACTTCTCTTTTTATATTACCTTGTCATATTGCTGGCATTATTTGTAATGCAAATGAACATTTTATAAAAAGCCTTAATTTATATGGATATAATGTGGGTAAAATGTATCAAATTTTAGATGATATTGAAGATGATGTAAGTGGATTATCAGGATTATCACTTAAGGAAAAAATAAAAATTCATCAATCAGAACTGGAAAATTATGCTGATGATTTAGCTGATTTACTTAAAATACTACCTGAAAGCAGATACAGAACAAATTTGCAATTATTACCGTATTATTTATACGAGAGATATATAGAAAAGTGGAGCGGTTAGTAGCAAAAAGTATGTATACAAAAAAGGAAATAAAAATTATCAGCTGGAATGTAAATTCGATTAATGCTCGTCTTCCAAATATAGAGCGCTTTATATTTGAACAGAAACCAGATATTATAATGCTTCAAGAATTGAGATGTGTTAATAGTTGTTTTCCATATCAATTTTTTGATGATATGCATTATAATGTTATAGCTTCATGTCAAAAATCACGTAATGGAGTAGCAATCGCTAGTGTGTCACCAATTGAAGATATTTTTGTTAATCTAATAGAAGATGATAATGAAGCACGCTACATTGAGTGTTGTACAAACATAAATGGTTTTTTCCTAAGACTTGCTTGCGTTTATGTACCAAATGGTGGATCACAAAATCCACTATTAAGCATTCAATATAAAATGACATTTTTGGAGAAATTACGTAAACATTTAATAAAATTATCAATGTTGGATGAAGTATTCATAATAGGTGGAGATTTTAATATAGCTCCGGAAATAGGTGATGTTTTTGATCATCATAAATTAAAAGATAATATATGCTTTTCTATAGATGAAAGAGAAGCATTTCGAAATATATGTGAAAGTGCGGTACTTCTAGATGGTTGGCGTATAATGAACTATAATGTTCTAGATGGATTTAGTTGGTGGGATTATAGACATAACTCATTTGAATTAAATCATGGAATGCGTATAGATAATTTTCTTCTATCACCTCAAGCTGCAGACCATATGTATGATGCAAAAATATATCGAGATGTGCGTACTTGGCAGAGAGCATCTGATCACGTTCCAATATCAGTTATAGTGAAGCAATAATAATTGCGTTTCTTTCATTATATGTTTAGTAACAGTAAGGTTTCAATCTAAAGGGTATGGTGATAAGTGAAGTAAAATATACCTAGAATTTTGAATTAATTTTTACATCTTTCTTTTGTTTTATGAAATTTAGCATTGTCTATAGTAATCATCCTTCTATCTGCAAGAAAGCGCTACTAAGGTTAAAGTTTATCAATTTTGTTCTATTTTTTGTTGTATATAATGAGATAAGCTATTTATTAAATTTTTTAACCTTCTATCTCTTACCTAATTGAATGATCAATTATGTTCTATAATATCGCAAATTTGAAATTCTAGTGTATTGTGATTGTACAATATGACTAATTCCTCATAAATCTTGATCTATCACTCTATAGGTATGACCATTGGTAATTTTAGAGTATATAAAAAGCTTCTTACTTCTTGACGAGCTGCTATTGTAGAAGGTGTGATTTTAATTTGTTTCGTTAATTCTGAGTCAAGTAAAGTTAGTCCTTGAAGAAATAAATCCTTAAAAATTGTTCTATCTGTAAAGCCTTTAATTGTTCTGAACTGTAAATCTTTCGCTATACATCTCAATGCAAAATCTACACTCCGTCTATTCAATGTTTCATTTAATGAGTATCTACTATGCACTACTATCCAATCTGGTGTTTGTTTATTGAGTAATTGTCTTTTTTTTCTTTCTTCTATATACATATTAGAATAGATTCCTGTAGAAATCATCGTTAGATTATTTGCATCTACCTTTCCAAGTAGATCTATATCGATAAAACTAGAGTTTATCGGTGTTATGACTGTGTCCGCATACACATGCGCAAATCTGCTGATTTTTGTATTACTCCCAGGTGCATCTATCACTAGATAATCGTAATTTTCAAGATTTTCTATCAGCTCTAGTACCATGTTTTCATAATCTGAAGAATGTTCCGCGCTCGCGTTACGAGAGATTTGGAAATGCTCAGGTAGTGGAAAATTTATTCCTGTTTGGCTTATAGTTTTTTGTCTATTTTCTATATATCTAGAAAGAGACTGTTGTCTCTCATCTAAATCTATAGAAGCCACTTTAAACCCCATGTTAAGAAGGCTTATTATAGTGTGTATTGCGTATGTAGTTTTACCAGAACCACCTTTTTCATTTCCAAATAACACTATATGTGTCATAATATCCCTCTTTTAGTGATTACATATTCTCTTTGTTATCTGTGTGAGATAATCTATAAGAGATATACGAGGTATGATTTCTTCTATTCCTGAAATCAT